>JAGCSL010000053.1 GCA_017964115.1 Candidatus Saccharimonadota bacterium | reverse complement strand
AGAGTTGGCGTGGAATGATGAAAGCACCAAGTGACCGGTAATCGACGCCTGGATTGCTGTACGTGCCGTATCTGCATCGCGAATCTCGCCAACCATCACTACGTCAGGGTCTAGACGTAAAACCGAGCGCAAACCTTCCGCGAACGAACCGCCTTGGCCAGTCATAATTGGAATCTGCGAGATACCCGTGAGGCCGTACTCAATCGGATCCTCAAGTGTGATAATCTTGCGTTCGGTCGTGTTTAAAGCATTAATAATCGAATATAGCGTCGTAGATTTACCAGAACCAGTTGGACCTACCATTAATAGCAAGCCGCGCGGATGCGAGACCACCTCGTCAATCTGGGCGCGTTCTTCTTCAGTAATACCAAGTAAGTCAAGGTTCAGAAGTGATTCGTCGAAGTTAAAGAGACGCAATACAGCATCTTGACCATACATCGTTGGCACCATCTCAACACGAATGTTCAATAAATGCGTTGCGCCGTTTCGCGTAATATCTTTCTGCATATGGCCAGACTGCGGGCGCATCGAAGCGGTTGAAACGTTAGCGCGAGAGCTAAGCTCACCCATGAAAATGCGATAGCGGTCACGACTAATCTCTGCTACTGGGTGCAAAATACCATCTACACGCATACGAATGCGGATTGCGTTGCGAAGGTTCTCGATGTGGATATCCGAGGCACCGAGTCTATCGGCCTGGTCAAGCAAATAATCGAAAACTTTGTCGGTTGCGACACTGTTCAAAGTCTCGGAAACTTGATGAATTGTTTCGGAGTCGCCCTCGGAGGCGATTTCGATATCGTCATAATGAATTTCTTTCGGTGGGTCGTGACGAAGCATGTAAACCTGATATGCGGAATTTGAAATCAAGAAGAACTCAATGCGCATACCCTCATCTTCGTACTGCTTCTGTGTTGCTTCGATCACACTACGCGGCGTCTGGCTCGTTACCATGAATTGATATGGCGTGCTGCCTTCGCCCACCTGAAGTGGAATCATGAAGTCGCGATGCATCTCTTCTTTCGTTAACACGTTGCGCACAAGTTGATCGTCGTGTTCAAATTCACGTGTGTCTAGATATGGCAGGCCAAGAATCTTCGCGCGACGCTCGGTCGCATCTTCTTCATTTTGCCTACGCTTGCTTTGGACCTCATCCTCATTCATAATTTCATTGTATCATGAAAACGCTTACAGTTATTCTGTATAATATTCGTTCCACCTATAATGTTGGCTCTATTTTGCGTACTTGCGATTGCTTAGGCGTCGATTCGGCAATCTTTACTGGCTATACGCCATTCTTAGACAAAGGCCTTCCGCACGAACAAGTCAAACTCGAGAAAGAAATCCATAAAACCGCCCTTGGCGCAGAGAAGACCATAAACTGGCAGCGTTTCAGCAATATTACTGAGGCAATTGAGCATCTCCACAAAAATAAAATTAAAGTATTCGCCTTAGAGCAGGGTGCAGACTCGCTTAATTTAGCTGATTCTCCAGACATGCCAGATTCTGTCGCTCTTATTCTTGGCGAGGAGGTGCATGGTATTCCCGAGGAGATTCTCACCAAATGTGATGGCACCCTCGAGATTCCGATGCTCGGTCAAAAAGAGTCTTTCAACGTCTCGACGGCGGCCGGAATAGCAATTTGGGAACTTAGGAAATCCGACCTGAGCGGTACAAGAAAGTATCTACGTACGCAAATATAATCCCCACCACCAGAATTACGCCACGAATTCCATCTATATAGTTAGCGACAGCTGCCGACAGAGTATCAAAGCTGAATAAAGTCACTAACGGTGGCGCCAATAATGCAGTTAGCATCACGGCAAAAAGAATTGACTCTATTGCGCGCATTACGCCAAATAGACCACTGCGTCCCGCTCGGAAATATAGCAAAATCGGTACTAATGCTACGAAGATAATATAAAGTCCAGCATCGGCCGCCCAATCCGGGATTGCTGGTATCCATTGACTAATGGCGCCCGCAAAACTAGCGCCAAAATGTTCATAGACTGCCAGCCCAGCAATCATCGCCAAAAACGGCACGCCTACGTGGTGGCGTACAAGGAGAAAGCAGAGAAGTAGTGCTGCGAGAACAACTGCTAAAACCATAAGCTATTTATTATTCTACCACAAAAAAGCCGGAGCTTTTGACGACTCCGGCTTATAGTTTTTTAGGTTATTTACGCACCGACACGGTCTTTGCGGATTGTGCGGTTAGCGTTACGTTCAACGTATTCGATAATCTTACCAGCCACGTTGCGACCGGTTACGCGTTCGATACCAAATCCTGGCGAAGCATTAACTTCGAGCACGAGCGGACCGCGCAAAGAGCGCATAATATCGACGCCTGCTACTGAAAGGCCCATCACCTTGGCGGCCTTAACGGCGACCTTTTCTTCTTCTGGCGTAAGTTTAATTGGTGTACCGCTACCACCTTTATGAAGGTTAGAACGGAAGTCATCGTCCAAGCTTTGGCGCTGCATGCTAGCGACAACCTTGCCGCCAACTACGAATGCACGAATATCGGTACCTGCAGATTCCTTAATAAACTCCTGCAAGAGAATATTTGTACCCTGATCGTTGGTAAGGTAGAAGGCCTGGAGGGTAGATTTTGCTGCTTTTTTGGTTTCAGCCAAAACCACGCCGTTGCCATGTGTACCACTAGCTAACTTAATAATTACTGGAGCACCATCAAGCTGATCAAGTAGCTGATCGATATCGCCAGAATCGCGCGATACGACGGTTTTTGGAATGTCGATATTATACTTTGCTAAAAGCTGCATTGAGCGCAGTTTATCACGCGCACGCGTAATAGCGAGCGACTTCGACAAACAATATTCACCCTGCATTTCAAGCTGGCGCACAATAGCAGTACCATATTTCGTCATATTTGAAGAAATGCGTGGAATAACTGCATCAAACTTGCGCAGTGGCTTGCCTTTATAGAAAACTTGGTTGCTACCTTGCTCAATTGAAATATAACAGTTTTTGTATTTAACGACTTTTACCTCGTGACCGCGCTTTTCCGCCTCTTCGACTAAGCGTTTGGTGGAATAGTTCGCGTTCCCGTTAGATAGGATTGCAATTTTCATTTTTCATCTACTCCGTTTAGATATTGTTCTTTATAAAATTTATAAGGATCTTCTCGCATCTGTACGTTGAGTCTAGGGGTGTTTTTTACGTCCTTCTCGACATCTGTTACTTTTTCCTCAACGTCTACTATAAATTTCCCCTGCAATGTTCTGCGACCGATTAAGATTGGATAGTTGTGGGTTGAACGGTCACTTAACCCGAAAACGGCCCCGATACGTTTTCCTTTGATACGAATCGATAGTTTAACTTTATATTTCATGACGGTATCTCCAGACGCGCTCTTTACCATCGCTACGGAGTAATCGTCAGTCGTTATTTCTTCTCCTGTATAATACGGGGAACTGTCGTCAAACAGTTTAAAATGGAGTTTTCCATCTTTGTCGACAAAAATGTCACTCGCCCACACCGCTGATGCGTCTGCGCCAGTATCCACCTTTGCCGGTACATTATCGACCAAGCCCACGAAACTAACTTCCGCGTCGCGGCCGATTACAGTTTTCTGCGACATATTCAGTTCCTTTTTACCCTCTAATTATACCATTTTAAGACGCATATGTCAAAACAAAAACTAGCACTTCTAACAGATGTGTGTTATAATCACAACATGAAAGATGAGTTAGCGCAAGTCAAGCACGCCCGTAGTGCAAAAGACTACCCAGATATTAATCTTGAGGCCGATGAGCATGTCGTCCTCCATCTTAAGCGCTCCCGTATTGGGATAATTGGCATCTGGTCTATGGCCGCGTTTTGCGCTATTATTCTCAGCCTCGCTCTCATCTTAATTTCTAAAAATATTGATTTTGACGACACTTTACTCACCATTAATGATGCTTCGCTTAGCTATCTTCGTATTGCTATTTTTGCGCTATATGCCATCATCCTAGCCGGCGGCGTTATTGGGCACAGCATTTATAATGCGAACGAAATGTTTATCACTAATCACCGCGCTATTCAGAAATCCCGCTCGTCTCTCTTCGCGAACTCTACCAACATTATCGAGTTGCGCCGCATTGAGGACGTTTCCTTCCGCCAAGAATCGCTATTTGATCATCTCTTCCAAATTGGCATTCTTCGTATGGCTACCGTTGGCGAGGAAACTACCTACACATTCCGTTTTCTCGATACGCCACACGATGAAGTCAAAATTATTTCGCACTTAGTATACGAAAACAAAAAGCACGGCAAACGTGACGACGATTAAAAAACCGCCCCTTTGGGCGGATTTTTTAATTGCGACTAGTTTTTACGTAATCTTCTTCTTTTTCCATCACCGAGCGCAGCTCGTAAGATTTACACTTTCCGTTTTCGCAATTTTTTGCTTCGTAAGTGTAATTGCTGCCACCTTCAGCATTCCAAAGCGGCACGCCAGATGGATCCGTAAATAGATTTGGGTCAATCCATGGCAGAGTTTCGGCGTTCTCAATCTTCTCTGGATAATACTGGTTCTTTGCGTAATAGCCTTCTTCGAGCGCATAAAACATTGCGTTGATTGCTACTTTACGCTTCTCATCACGGTCCATTGCATCTGCATTAACTTTTTGCATGAAGAAAAGCACTACAAAAATACCTACAAAGACAATCGCCAGAATTAATTCTAAGACTGTAAAACCTTTTTTCTTTTCCATAGCTTCATTTTATCACATGAACGCAAAATACCCTTTCAATGGTAGCACCAACTGGGATCGAACCAGTGACCTTAGGCTTATGAGTCCTACGCTCTAACCAGCTGAGCTATGGTGCCACTATTGAAAAGGTATTGCTCCAAAAGTATAGCATAAGATAGCAGACTTGTCACTTCTTCTTGCGAAAAACTACTGCCGTACGGCATGGTAAGTAAATTTCAAAACCCAGGCCGCGTTTATCTGAGACTGTCGAATAAACGTATTTTTTATCGATGCGATTTTGTCCGCCGAAATCTGCATCATCGGTTGAAAAAATAGCTCTATATTCTCCCACGCCAGTCGTATGCGCGTGGAGGAAGAAATTTGTAGCCGATTCGGTCGGATGGAAATTGAAAACATACAACAAGTCACCACGCGCAAACGCCATAATTTTCGTTTTCTCGTCCAACCACAGATTTTCTGCCACATTTTTCTGTAACACCTTATTTTTCTTGGCAAAATTTACCATAGCTTTGTCGAAATTTAGTAGCCATTCGTATTTTAGGAAACCATCGTCGGCGAGCGACCATTGACGTCGAGCATATTTAAAGCTCCAGCCGTTGCCCTCGCGTGGAAAATCAATCCATTCTGGATGACCAAACTCGTTACCCATGAAGTTTAGGTACGCTTCGCAAGACAGTGTCATTGTCGCGAAGCGAATTAATTTATGCATTTCAATTGCACGGTCAATAACGGGCGAATGGTAAGCCTTATCCATGCCGGTGTACATTTCTGCATCGGCCATACGGAAAATCAGCGTTTTATCACCCACTAATGCCTGGTCGTGCGATTCAGAATAGCCAATACTCTTCTCGGCCGGACGCCGTGTGGTCAATTCATGCCACATTTTATGCATATCGCGGTTTTCATCTTTTTCTTTCGTCAGCGTCTTGATCCAGTAATCTGGAATTCCCATTGCTAAACGGTAATCAAAGCCAATTCCGCCATCCTCAATCGGAATGCACATACCTGGCATACCGCTCATTTCTTCGGCGACTGTAATCGCATTTGGATTTACCTCGTGGATTAGCGCATTTGCGAGTTGCAGATAGGTAATTGCGTCGGTATTCGTGAAGACGTCGAAATATTGTTTGTAATCTGAGAAATCAACACCCAAGCCATGGTGGTGATAGCACATACTCGTGACACCATCAAAACGGAAGCCGTCAAAATGGTATTCTTCCATCCAGAATTTGAGGTTAGAAAGTAAGAAATGAATTACCTCATGTTTAGCATAATTAAACAATTTCGTACCCCAGGCTGGATGATCGCCAGCATCGCCCGTCATAAAGAATTGATTAAAGGTGCCATCAAACATATTGATGCCTTCGGCGGTATTTTTAATCGCGTGCGAATGTACAATGTCTAGCAAAACTTTCAGCCCAAGTTTATGCGCTTTGTTGATTAGGTACTTCAAATCATCTGGATCGCCATACCAACTAGAAGCGGCATAAAAATTCGAAACTTGGTAACCAAAAGAAGCGTAATATGGATGTTCCTGGATTGCCATCAGCTGCACGGCCGTATAGCCCTCGTCGACGATGCGTGGCAGAATCTTGTCGGCAAATTCGCGGTAAGTACCAATGCCTTCTTTTTCTTGTGCCATCCCGACATGTGCTTCGTAAATCAATAGCGAATCAGTTTTTGCATCGCGCCAACCCGTATCAGTCCAGCGAAACTTCTTTTCTGGCGCCCAAATTTCGCCCACAAAACCGCGTGTCAATTTATCTTGCACGACATGATTCATATAAAGCGGAATACGGTCAAACTTGCGCCCACGACGCGTTACCTGCACTTTAACTTTTTGGCCATGCTTAATCTTGTCGCGTCCTTTGATTTTCACTTCCCAAATTCCAGATTCGGTACGGTGCATTGGATTTGCCAAGCGATCCCAATTATTAAAATCACCAATCAAATGCATTTCGTCGGCGCCTGGCGCCCATTCGCGATAAACCCAACCGTCTTTCGTTTGTGCGAAACCGAAGAACATATAGCCATTGGCGAAACTCGCCATGTCGCCATCGCCCACCAAAGCGTGCCGCATATCCCAATAATGCTGCATACGTAAATCAATGTCGCTTTCGTACGGCGCTAGCCACGGATCAATATCGAAGATTTTATACTTTTTATTTGCCATAGTTAGTATTTAAATTTTACCATACGGCAGACAACAAAAAATAACCCCACATGGGTTATTTGCTGGCGGAAGGGGTGAGATTCGAACTCACGGTGGCTATTAACCACGCCGGTTTTCAAGACCGGTGCCTTAAACCACTCGGCCACCCTTCCACTAGGTGAAATTATATCACATCTTATATAATATTCTTAGTATGAAGATGAAAATTATCAAATTTCACGACAACGCAATTATTCCAGCCTATCAAACTAAGGGTGCGGCTGGCTTTGATTTTTGCGCATGTATCGACGAACCCTACGTACTGAAGCCGGGGGAGGTTAAAGCTTTTAGCACGGGCGTGGGTGTAGAAATACCTGCTGGCTACGAGTTGCAAATACGCGGCCGCAGCGGGCTCGCCTATAAGCATCATATTTCGCTACTTAATGGTATTGGTACAATTGACTCGGATTTTCGTGGCGAAATGCATGTGTTGCTTAAAAATTACAGCGACAAAGCATTTACGATTGAGCCTGGCATGCGCATTGCGCAAGGGATAGTTGCAAAATATGAACACGTTAATTTCGAAGAAGTTTCTGAACTTTCAGAAACTGACCGTGCCGGCGGCTTCGGTAGCACAGGGTTGAAATAGCATCAAAAAGAGCCATGCTAAGTGGCTCTTTTTTGTTATTCTGCGTTTGTATGTACGGCGACCACGTCGTCGAGATCGTCAATTGCGTCCAGAATTTTTTCGACCTTTGGCGCAGTCTCTTCGTCTACTGGTACGGTATTGTTTGGCACGTATTGTAATTCGGCCGAATCAATTTCGTAGCCAGCATCAATCAAGCCGCCGCGAACCTTTGCTAGGTCGCCCGCTGCAGTATAAATGGTCGTACCATCTTCTTCATCGGCGATATCTTCGGCTCCTGCATCGAGCGCGGCCATCATAATTTCGTCGCCTTTAGCTTTTGTGAAAATCACACCTTTGCGCGTAAATTGGAACATCACTGAACCTGGATCAGCCATACGGCCACCATTCTTTTCGAGCGTATGGCGCACTTCTGGCATTGTACGATTTTTGTTGTCGGTTGCGACTTCGATGATAATTCCAACTCCGCCTGGGCCGTACGCTTCGTAAGTTTCTTCAATTAGGGCAGCCGCACTCTTGTCTGCCACGCGCGCAATTGCACGCTCGATGTTAGCTTTTGGCATATTGGCAAGACGGGCTTTTTCCAAAACCATTGCAAGGGAAGGGTTCATCGCGGGGTCGGTACCACTACGTGCTGCAATAGCGATTTGGTTGCCGATTTTTGTAAACAACGCACCGCGCTTGGCGTCAACGACGGCCTTTTGGCGTTTGGTGGTTGCCCATTTGCTGTGTCCGCTCATGTTTCCTTCTTTCTTAAACTGTATTTTCTATATTTTAACATATTTTCAACTAATTTAAACCCAGCTCTGCCAAAAATATTGAGCTGATGCTTTTTACGAATAATTTGTTGGTGTAGTTTTTGGGTATGCTAACAAGAAGAAAGGAGTAAGGATGAGATTTACTAAGAAAATGAAGTTAAATCCAGCAGAGGTGGCTCAAATCCGTCGTAAATCTGGGGGTTATATTTGGGTGGCTATCGACGCTAAGCGTGGCGTGATTGTGACAGGCGATGAGTACCTAATCGATTTGCGCGACGTTTTACAGTACAAGTATCACAGCCGTTCAAGCAATATATATGGGGTTGGGCTAAATCTTCGAACGGGCGAAATATACTACGCGCCAGTCGCCAATCGTATGAACGCCGTCTATCGCAATGCTAAAGAAGTCCCGAACAATATCAAAAACCGCATCGAGACACTTTTAGCGTATTTCTTCGAAGATTTTGCACCCTTTCGCACTAAAACGCAACGTGTTTATCAAACACGCAGTTTGCAGGCTTCGTCCTGCTAGCTTTTACCCCGACAATCAGTTAAAATATTACTATAAATAGGAGGTTTTCAAGTGGCTAAGAAGAGTCAGGAAGCGGTGGGTACGTCAGATAAAGACAAAAAGAAGGCAAAAGAATCTACAGTTGATGATGGCAAAAAGCAGGCTTTAAACCTTGCTTTGTCGCAAATTACCAAGCAATTTGGCGACGGCTCGATTATGAAACTTGGCGAACAGTCCAAGATTGACGTTGAGCTATTTTCGTCTGGTTCGCTTGCGTTCGACCTTGCGCTCGGTGGAGGCTTTCCAAAAGGTCGTATCATCGAAATATATGGCCCAGAATCCTCTGGTAAAACTACTTTGGCGCTTCATGCAATTGCCGAAATTCAAAAGCAGGGCGGCCAAGCAGCCTTCATTGACGCTGAGCATGCACTCGACCCATCTTACGCGCGCAAAATCGGCGTCAAGACCGATGATTTATTAATTTCTCAGCCAGATAACGGCGAGCAAGCCCTCGAAATCTGTGAGACTCTCGTACGCTCCGGCGCAGTCGACCTCATCGTAGTCGACTCCGTAGCTGCCCTCGTGCCACAGGCCGAAATTGACGGTGATATGGGTGATGCGCAGATGGGCCTCCAGGCACGTTTAATGTCACAAGCTATGCGCAAGTTAACCGGTATTATTAGCAAAACTAAAGCTACTGTCATCTTTATTAATCAGATTCGCATGAAGATTGGTGTCCTCTTTGGTAACCCAGAAACCACCACTGGCGGTAATGCGCTTAAGTTTTACGCATCCGTCCGTGTCGATATTCGTCGCATTGGTCAGATTAAAGATGGCGAGAATGTTTCCGGTAACCGCACGAAGATTAAAGTCGTAAAGAATAAAATTGCCGCCCCATTCCGCACGGCCGAATTCGACATTATGTACAATGAAGGTATTAGCAAGACTGGTGATGTTCTCGATTTGTCGGTGCAATACGGTGTTGTTGAGAAATCTGGTGCTTTCTTCAAATATAATGGCGAGACTCTCGGCCAAGGCCGCGAAGCCGTTAAGCGCCTATTTAAAGAAAAGCCAGAACTCATGGCCGAAATTGAGGCTAAAGTTCGCGAAGCCGCTAAAACCGACGAAGATTAATGCTAGAAGTATCCACAATTTTTGACGACGATCAGACTGAGCAAAAAACTCGTTCTCATCGTATTACCGATATCAAGGAAGCAGTTCGCGATCGGAATCGCGTTAATGTTTATGTCAACAATAAGTATTATTGCTCCCTGGACATTTCGCAGGTCGTAGATTTTGGTGTCAAAATTGGACGCGAACTAACAGACGCAGAATTGGCTGACTTAAAACGCGCTTCGGATTTTGGAAAATTTTATGCGCGCGCGCTCGAATATGTCCTATTGCGCCCACATTCTACTAAAGAAATCCGCGATTATCTCAAACGCAAAACTCTCAGCAAAAAGGTGCGCGTCAAAAACCATAAAACCGGCGAATATCAAACTAAGGTTCGCGAAGGTTACGACGCTAGCTTAGTCCCGCTCGTGCTCAATCGTTTAGACGAACGTGGCTATCTCGACGACAAACGTTTTGCGCAATTATGGATTGAAAATCGCAACATAAAAAAAGGTGTCAGTATTAAGAAGCTCCGGAGTGAATTGGTAGAGAAGGGGGTCAGTCAAAAAATCATTGAGGAAGTACTAGAAGATTCTTCACGCGACGAGCGCGAAGAGCTTCGTAAAGTGATAGCGCGCAAAGCTAATCGCTATGAAGACCAACAAAAACTAGTTCAATATCTCGTTCGCCAAGGTTTCAATTATTTGGATGTTTTAGAAGAACTCGATTCGTCTGGCGCATAGTCTGGTTTTCGGAACGGATTCACAAAATTTGGCACAAAATCATCTTCGCGGGCTTTATCTTGCTTTTTTACTTTCACCTGTGAAGTACTATGCTTAATTACAACTTTAAAATCATCAATTTCAACAATTTGTGAGCGGTTAATTGTTAATTGCGGATCCAAGAAAGAAGACATGACTGGACGCTGAACGATTAGTTGGTAGACCGTAAAACTCCCCGAATCAATTGTGTAATCGATAATTTTTCCAAGTTTTTTACCCTTTTGGTCGACAACTTTTAGACCAACTAAATCAAACTCTAGCGACATGATTTCATCGAGTTTAACAACATCTTCTTGGGTAGTAAAAACATCTGCCGAATTAACAATTAGGCCCTGGTCGCTCATTTCACGTACGTCTGTTAAATCTAAGATATTTCCAACTTCTGGATCATTATGAACGACTGGTCCATCGACTGTGTAAGCGATAATCTTCAAATCTTCCGGATCAATAATTGCTCGTTTTGTCCGTGCAATTTCGCCACCCACATGCAGGCTCAATACTGGAAAGTCAATCATCTTTGAACCAACCAATAGCATTTTCTTTTTTTCTCCGCTTATGGAATAATTGTAGCACATGAGAAAAATCCTTGCGGTATCAGGTGGAATCGATTCGGTCGTTATGCTGCATTATTTTCGCAACGATCCGGACGTAATTGTTGCGCATTTTAACCACGGTATTCGTTCTAACTCGTCTGATGACCAATCCTTTGTTCAAAAATTGGCCAATCAATACGGCTTAAAATTTGTGACCGAGGATGCGCACCTGGGTGCCAAAACTTCAGAAGCCATGGCGCGCAAGGTGAGGTATGATTATCTGTTTTCGCTTTGTGCTAAATATAATGGCAAACTATATGTTGCTCATCATCGTGACGACGTTTATGAGTCAATCGCCATTAATATTCTCAGAGGAACCGGTTGGCGTGGCTTAGCGCCACTACGAAATCCGCAAATTGAACGCCCTCTTCTCGATTGGGAGAAACGCGACATCTATATTTATGCCACGAAGCACCACTTATCTTTCCGCCAAGATCAGACCAATACGGAAGATGGCTATTTGCGTAACCGTGTACGTGCGGCTTTGATTGGGTCAACCCGAGCACAGAAAGATGAGCTATATCGGCTATATTTAGACCAATGCCAAATCGCCAATGAAATAGAGAAACTTGTTGCGGCCCAATGCGTTAGTGAAGATAAAAGCATTAAACGCGACGTTTTCGCTGAAGTCGACGACGAGATCGCTCAAGAATTGCTCCGTGAATTACTTCTAGAACGCAAGGTGACCCAGACTCGGCCACAACTTCGACGAGCCTTAGCCGCCATCAGGGAATATCAGCCAGGGAAGCGTTTTCCGCTAGGCAAAGATCATTATATCCAAATCAGCAAGTACAGTTTTTCCATCAAAAATACTAATGCCTAATCTGTTAGAATTTGCCCGAGGTAACCAAATATGATAAAATTTAAGAGCATGAAAGTACGCAAGGTAACAGGAATGTTTTCCATTCCATCCTTAGTAATTCTTGGCTTTACTGTTGCTATCCTAATTTTTAGTATACTCGTAAAACAAGGCAGTCTTTTTGCTAGTGCAACTTCAGGGGAAAATGTAGAAGACGGTGCACAGAGCTTTATCACAATCTACGACGGTGATAACAAGATTACGATGCGTTCTGGCGCTACGACCGTACGCGATCTGCTCGAACGCGCAGAGATCACTTATGACGAATACGATACGGTCGAACCGGGACTTGATGAAGAAATTAATACCGAAACGTTTAATATCAATATTTACCGTTCCCGTGAGGCGGTCGTAATAGACGGAAATCTCAAGCGCTATGTTCGCACCTCCGCCACGGAGCCAGATGCAGTCGTAGCGGATGCCGACATGAAGCTACACGATGAGGACATTGTAGAAATTGTCCCTTACAATAGCCTGCTCGAGAGCGGCATGACTGTAGCTTACCAGATTACTCGCGCCAAAACCATTAACTTCGATTTCTATGGCAAAACCATGGAGATTCGCACCCAAGCCGACACGATTGGGGAATTTCTTGCTGAGCAGAATATTATCGTAGACAACAAAGACACTTGGGCGTCACTCAAAGATAGCACAAAGATTAAAGACGGCATCAAATTTGCGGTTTATCGCCAAGGGAAGCAGACCAAGACCGTCGAAGAATCTATCAATTACAGAACGAAAACAACCTACGATTATTCGCTTGCTTACGGAACTAGAAAAGTTACCCGGGCTGGTAAAAAAGGCAAAAAGACCGTTACTTACGAGATTGAGATGCGCAATGGCAAAGAAGTTTCGCGCAAAGTCATATCTTCGATTGTGACTAAGAAGCCAGTCGAACAACAGATTAGGATCGGCATGAAGGTCAACCTACCGTCTGGCTCACACGAGGACTGGATGGCTAGAGCTGGTATCTCGTCTAGCGATTATGGTTACGTAAACTTCATTATCGAACGAGAATCGCATTGGAATCCACTTGCTAAGAACAGTTATAGTGGCGCAACTGGACTCTGCCAAGCTCTTCCTGGCAGTAAGATGGCCTCAGCTGGTAGCGACTGGGCAACTAACCCAATTACGCAGCTTCGTTGGTGTAACGGATACGCCGTCGGGCGTTATGGCAGCTGGGCAAAGGCATATCAGTTCTGGACAACTAATCATTGGTGGTAAACGGCATATGAAGAATCGTAAATCTCTCGGGCAACATTGGCTAAAAGACCGAGATATCTTGTTGGATATTTCTGATTTTGCCGCCGTCGATGGCGTTGATACTGTAATCGAAGTCGGCCCTGGTCTCGGCACGCTTACATCCACCTTATTTAAGAATTTCGCCAAAGTTATTGCAATTGAATTAGACGACCAGTTGGCAGCAAATTTACCTAAATCATTTCCAGGCAAGAATCTGGAGGTGCATAATCAAGACATTCTTTCGCTTAATCTTGCAGAACTAAACTTGCCAGATAAATATGTTGTGGCGGGAAATATCCCATATTACATTACTTCTCCAATTATTCAAAAATTCCTCCACGCGGAACATAAACCGGAGAAGATTGTATTACTGATTCAAGAAGAGGTTGCCGAACGGCTTGCTGCCGAACCAGGCGATTATTCTATCCTTGGTCTTTCGGCGCAGATTTACGCCAAAGTCACTCTTGGTCCAATCGTTGGTCGCGAATTCTTTACGCCACCACCAAAAGTGGATAGCCAAATTGTAATCTTAGAACCACTAAACGAAGCTTTAGCTACGGAAAGCACGATGGCGCTCATAAAATTAGGTTTCATTGCGCCACGTAAGAAACTTATATCGAACCTAGCTGTCGGTACACGTCTTCCGAAAGACCAATTACAGAAGATTTTTGCGGAACTCCGCCTCAGTGAAAACGTCCGTCCAGCCGATTTATCAATTTCGGACTGGGTAAAGCTTGAAAAAAATATTCATAAGCATTAAAATAAAACTAAGTAAAACGGCTAATTATATTTTAATGGAGGCGGGTCCGAATGGATTTAGATAATCAGAACTCAGCAGCAAATACAAACACGGATACTGCTACTCCTGATTTTGGTGGTCCAGTTGACACTGATAAACCATCTTTTGACATGGATGCAATTAACGAGGCAATCGCAGCGACTGGCGGCAAAGATCCTAACTTACAGACTACTTTTGACGTCAACAGCATTAGTCTCGATGACGTTCCGCAATCGCAGGATGAACTTGATAAGCGCATGAAAGAAGATCCAGAAATGAGCCTCGCTGGCGGTTCTGGCGAAATCGATCCAGGTCCAAATACCGCGGTTGACCTTACTCAGAATGCGTCGAGCAATGATCCGCTTATGGGCGACGCGCCTGCCGGGGATAAAGCCGACACTCCTGCCGCCACTTTTGTTGATGGCGACATCATTGATGAAGACGAAAAACCTGCCGAAAAGACTGAGGCAGCTCCGAGCTACGATAATATTAATACCGACCCTCTTGCTAATGCTGACACGAGTACCTCCAGTTCTAGTGTTGCTCAATCGCTAGGCGACCCAGCTCAGCCTACCGAAGCGGAAGCTGCGCCCGCAGACACGCCAGCTCCAGCCGGAGAACCAGCTCACATTGCTAATACTATTACCGTTCCTGGCCAAAAGAGCAGGTTGCCATTATTTATTGGCATCGGCGTAGCGGTTGTTGTTGTTATTATTGTCGTTTTGATTTTAATTACGGCCAGTAAGTAGCATTCGCCTTTCTCTGTAAAAGATGTTAAAATATGATTCATGAAAGAATCATATATCACTACAGCTATTCCATACGTCAACGGTAATCCGCACCTTGGCCATGCTATGGATTATCTACTTGCGGACACGCTTCGCAGATATATGATGTACTGCGGAAAGAAAGTTCGCCTACAGGCCGGTACTGACGAGCATGGTAGCAAGATTTTCAAGAAGGCCGCCGAGCAGGGTATTCCTGTTCAAGAATTTGCCGATCAAAATGCTCAGAAATTTCAAGATTTTATTCATTCGCTTGGTGTAGAATACACTGATTTTATCCGTACTACCGACCCAAAACACGAACGTCGCTGTCAAAAAATCTGGGAAAAATTAGCTGATCATATTTATAAAGATAAATATGAAGGCTGGTATTGTGAGGGTTGCGAAGCTTATGTTACCGATAAAGAACATGACGATAATGGTGGCGAATGCCCTGACCATAAAAAACCCTACATCAAACTCAGCGAGGAAAACTATTATCTTCGCATTTCCGATTTTAAAGATCGCATCCGCGAAGCAATTGAAACTGATGAGTTTAAAATTACCCCAAGTTTCCGCAAAAAAGAGTTTCTTAATCTTCTCAAGGATATGCCAGATGTTTCAATTTCGCGTCCGAAAGAACAGGTTGAGTGGGGAATCCCAGTTCCAGGCGATGATAGTCAAGTCATGTATGTCTGGATTGATGCATTATCGAACTATATTACGATTTTAGGCTATCCAGATGAAGATATTTCTGACGATTGGCCAGCCCACACTCAAATAGTTGGCAAAGATATTCTGCGTTTTCATGCCGGTATTTGGCCTGCTATGCTACTTGGTCTTGGTCTGCCACTTTCGCACAATTTGCTCGCACACGGTTTTATTACTGTCAACGGCGAAAAAATGTCTAAATCTGTCGGCAATGTCATAGCGCCAGAAGAAATTCTTGCCAAGCACGGTCTTGCTGCATTTCGTTACTTCTTCTTGCGCCACGCCTCGACTACTGACGATGCTGATTTTACTTGGGATAAATACGAAGCTTCCTATAATGAACTCGCGAACGATTTAGGCAATCTAGTTCAGCGCTTAGCTACACTCTGCAAAAAGAACACTATCGCAGGTCAGAAAGCAGAGCAGCGCGCCAACGCGGACTTTGATGCTCGCATGGAGAAATACGAATTCAATTTTGCCTTTGATATTCTTTGGGATGGTATCTCTGAGCTCAATAAGCGTATTGACGCCGAAAAGCCATGGGCGCTTGCCAAAACCGATCCGAAAAAAGCCAAGGATGTTTTGATAAAGCTGGTTGTTGACTTACTTGCTATTAATGATCGTCTTGCCATCTTTCTGCCAGATACAGCTGCGCAAATCGAAGAGATATTTACTTCGGAAGCAATTCAACCACCAGCTACGCCGCTATTTCCAAAGAATTAAAAAAAGAACCCCCACGCGGGGGTTCTTTTATTTTTGCATCCAATATTTTTTGCCACCTAAGATATCATAGGTCGCTAGTTCGTAATCATCTAAAACGTCCGCCATGTTTATTTCGCGTCCTTCAAGATATGTGGCAGTCAAAATCGGTTCCGCCGCACAAACTTTGTCGACCAGATAATATAGTGAATCTTTTTGCCAATTTAGGCCATTAAGCATAGTATTAACCATGCAGTTTGGCGTAGTTGTTGGCAAAGTCTTTTTACCACGGAAGCCCGAGTTGTAATTTGAGTATATGAAATATGGTGTTACGCGCGATAGGTCGCGTACGGCTTTCTCCTCGTGTGAATTAACATTATCGAAAAGTCCAGCCGAGTGATCACCGTAGAATAGCACGACGACTTTTTCATTGAGCTTATCCAGCTCGCCGATGAATTCACCTAAGTATTGGTCAGAAGTATGCAAGCTCTGATAATAAATCTCAATATCGGATTTCTTTTGCTCATCGATATCTTCTGCCGTCACTTCAAAATCAGTTTTGTCGTAGTTCTCGGCATTATACGGCGTGTGATTTTGCATCGTGATTAAACCAATCATCTGCTTTTCGTCGCTATCCTTTAACACTTTCAATAATTGTTGGTAGGCTGAACGATCGTTGATATATTCGGAATTGCCGTCATGCTCTTTGTAATCCATCTCGTTTTCCGTAATAAAAGTGTCAAAGCCTTCATTTGCGAGTGAGATATTACGTTTGTACATTCCGCCATTAAACGGGTGAATCGCGGTCGTCTTATAGCCTTTTTCCTTTAGCATCTGTGCTAAAGAAGGAATTTGTCCAGCCTTCGGCACGAGGGCAGTGTATGGAACCGTGTTGGTCCAATAATTTGTCAAACTTGTGAAAGTTTCAAATTCAATATTTGCTGTGCCGCCGCCGTAATCCAATGAGTACATGAGTCCACTCGGATATTTATTTTGGAGTTTGTGCAGATTTGGTAAAACATCGCCGCCTTTATGTGAGTAGTAATCTTCGAATTTTACGCCATTGAATTCTACGCCTGGATCATAAAATGATTCATTTAAAATAATTACTACGTTTACGTCTTCTTTCGAGACATCTTTGCGATTTAGATTTTTTTCTTCAGCTTCTGCATCGTACTCAGATTTAATCTTTTGAATTTTGCTTTCGGAATAAATATCCGGCTCATTAAGTTGCAATTTTTGGAAGTTGTATAGGAAACCTAAGATAAAACCATTGTCATCATAGTTGCGGTTCTGATTCCAAGCTGTAAAGTGTGTACCCAAAACCGGGATATCTTCATAACGTGTACCATCGTGGTGACGTACGAAATCTGTACACATAAAGAAAGCTCCGCCAGCTAAGGCGACAATAAGTACGCGCATCCAAATTGCGTGCTTCTGTAAGAAACCTTCCGTTTTCCAATTTCGTATTAGATTAAACTTTTTCGCCGCAAATCTGTAGAGCAAAATAGTTAAGAATACTACGAGAATACAGGCAACAATCATTCGAACAATTGACCCATAATCAACGAATTTCGTTAAGGTCGACGCTTGGCTTGCTAGCTGAAAATCTTCTGGCAATAGAGGCGTTTGGCGCGAGTAGTACTTTTTTATATGAATGTAAGTGATGATAATCAGCAAAATCCAGGATGCACCAGCTGTAATAATTGGCGAACCGATAATCCCCCAAATAAAAATCAATAACAGCCACATTAGGAAAGCGTTGAAGAGAAATACAAGCGGGCTACCAATTACGAAGCTCCAAACTCGGAACATATCATTCAGGAAGTAACGATACTCTAGGAACCAAGTCAACAGAACGGCCGCGATAAATAAGAATAATAAGGACGACAATATATAGCGTTCTTTATCGCTAAGCTTCTTTTTGAATAATCCTTTTTTTGATAACCTCTTCACCTTATTAGTATAGCAGATTTCAAGCTCATGTTTTGCGCTTGAATGTCAACTCGTTAAACTGATTTTATGAAGTTTTTAAAATATCACAAAATACATGCTTCCGTCGTTCCTCTTTTGTTTGGGGGCGGTATAATAATTGGCGATATTTTAGCCCTTATCTTTCGCTGGAGCTTTCTGCCCGCTTGAACTATATTTGTAGCATTTATAATATTGATTTTGTCGTTCGTTAATTCGAACATCTCCCGCGCGATTCTTTCTGTTATCGCGGGACTTATCGTCGGTTCATGTCGCGCTAGCAAAAGCGTACGCGATCAGGATACGGTTATTAGTTATATCGGTAGAGAAGCGATAGTTTCAGCAATCGTAGCGGATATCCCAGAAACAAAAAATAGCCAAACCCGGCTAAAGCTAAATAACGTATTTATTAATTATAGCACAAACGCTTTAAAAAGTCAAATTTATGTCACTTTGTCAGGCGAATATGACAATATCTCGCGTTCAGACAGGGTTAGCCTACGCGCAAAAATACAGGCAGGTTTCGGCGATTATGTAGTCTCTATTTATCATCCCATTATTATGGCCATCGATAAGCCCGATCCGCCCGACTATTTTGCCTATTTTCGTTCGAACTTTACCGAGCGCATTCGAACGCAACTCCATCAATCCGTTGCTGCTGATTTAGCATTAGGTTTTTTGGTTGGCGAAAAAACTCTTCCAGAGAAACTTAAGGAACAACTAAGAACGGTCGGTCTTTCGCATGTCGTAGTAGCCTCTGGCTTCTGCCTGTCAATTTTGATTAATTTTGCCAGAAAACTTACTCGCAAGATATCGCGCTCTGTAAGCTACATCTTTGCTTTAATCCTAATGGCGGGATTTTTACTGATTACTGGGTTAAGCCCGAGTTTACTGCGTGCGAGCCTAATCTCTAGTCTAATTTTGATAGCAGATTATTATGGGCGCAAATTTCATCCTGGACGACTCATAGTTTATGCTACAGCGATTTCTGCTTTAGTGAATCCACCGGTAATTACCAACCTTGCCTGGCAATTATCAATGGCATCTTATGTCGGCATTATGTTTTTGACGCCAGTCTTGAAAATGTATTTTTATGGTAATCGTAAAATGAGCTCAATTGCGGAAATGGTATTCGTAACTATTTCGGCGCAGCTATTTTGTTTACCAATTAGTCTTTACTATTTTGGTCAAATTTCAATCGTCGGCCTACTAGCCAATATTCTAGTTACACCAGTAATATCTACTGTTATGTTGCTGACTTTTTTATCTGGCATAGCGCCAACAATACTAGCAAAGCTATTAGTTATCCCAAATAATGCGATTTTGTCCTATCAAATTCTCGTCATTGAGCAACTCGGAAAAATCAAATGGGCATCTTTCAATATAGACTCATCGCAGCCTGTCGTTTTTGCACTTTATCTCCCAATAATTGCATTTTTATGGCTACTAATTCGGCGCACGCAATATAGTTATCGACCAGTTCTCTCCCTAGATAAATCTCCAAAATATGGTAAAATATATACATGTTAATTCACTCCGAATCGGAAATGCTTGCATATGGTCAGAAGCTCGGCGAAACACTCAAAGCGCCTGCCGTTTTGGAGTTACTTGGCGATGTTGGCGCCGGCAAAACAACTCTTACGCGCGGCATCGCTAAAGGGCTAAAAGTCAAAGCAGAAGTTACCTCACCATCTTTTACGCTATCAAAAGAATATGTCGGCGACAAATACCGTCTCGTACACTATGATTTTTATCGCCTCACGGATCCTGGCATTATGTCGGAAGATTTAGCGGAGACTATTGCCGATCCTCGAACCATTACAGTCATTGAATGGGGGCAGAGCATCCAAGATGTTTTGCCAGAAGAACGCAAAACCATCGAAATCAAATATATCGACGAAAACACGAGGGAAGTGACCGAAAAATGAAACTCTATTTAGATACTTCGACGTCAAAAACTATCATGAAGCTCGATGAAAATACTTACGAGTGGGAATCTGGTCGTGACCTCGCAAAACATTTACTAAAATTCATTCATGAAAAACTGCAAGAAAACGGCAAAGATTGGCAAGATATTGAGGAAATTACTTTCATGTCCGGCCCAGGCAGCTTTACTGGACTAAGAATCGGTGCGACAGTCGTTAATACGCTTGCCGAACAGCTAAAAGTCCCGCTTTTTAATCATCGCGGTGAAAAAGTTGGATTAATTATGCCCGAATATGGTCGTCCGGCCAATATTACGCCCCCAAAGAAGTAATCCGTGTTACAATTATAAAAGGTACAGAGTTACCGTTTTAATTTCACGATATTTATTTAATTTATTGATATGCGCACCTTCATCTGAATTTTGATATTGATTTGCGTATAGAAGGAAAGAGGGAAAATGGAGATAGGTTTACTTATCGCCGGGTTAGTCCTAGGTGCTGGGGCTGGCGTTGGTGGTTTTTATGCCGTCAATAAGAATAAAGAAAACGGGGGTAAGAACAAAGCAGATGAGCTCATTCGCAAAGCCAAGCATGAAGCGTCGGAGATTGTCTTAAACGCTAAGAAAGAAGCTTCCGATATCGGCGACAAAGCTCAACGTGAAGAGAGCGAGCATCGCAAAGAATGGAAGAAGACCGAAAATCGTCTCGCCGAGCGTGAAACTTTGCTCGACAAAAAACTTGACCAACTTGATAAACGTTCCGAGAGTCTGCGCAAGCAAGAAGGCGAGATTGAGGAGCTTAAGGACGAAGTTCGTGCTATCCGCACCAAAGCCCAAGAGAAACTCGAAAAGATTGCTGGTCTTAGTAAGAAAGACGCCAAAGAAAAACTCATGGCTATGACTGAACGGGACATCAAAGATGATCTTACTGAGCTCATGGTCAAAGAGCAAAAAGCCTACAATGATCATATCGACGATACGGCCGAAGCTATGCTCTTGACCGCTATGGAGCGCATGTCTTCCGAGGTTACCGCTGACCGCACTGTTACTAGCCTTAAGCTTCCAGACGACGATATGAAAGGTCGTATTATCGGTAAGGAAGGTCGCAATATTCAAGCCCTCCAACACGCTACTGGCGTCGACGTTCTCGTTGACGATACGCCAGGCATGGTTGTTCTCAGTAGTTTTGATCCAATTCGCCGCCAAGTTGCTCGTTATGCGCTCGAGCGCCTCATGAAGGATGGCCGCATTAATCCATCAAGTATTGAAGACGCGGTTGCTAAGGCCGAGCGCGAAATTGAAAAAGAAGTTGTGCGCGCTGGCGAAGATGCCGCTCGCGAAGTTGGTGTCATTGGTATTCCATCCGAGATTCTCCACTTACTAGGGGAGCTTAAGTTCCGCACTAGTTATGGTCAAAATGTGCTCTTGCACTCCATTGAAATGGCCCATATGGCCGGCATGATTGCCGAAGAGGTCGGTGCCGACGTTAATATTACGAAGACTGCCACTTTACTACATGACATGGGCAAGGCCGTTACGCACAAAATCGAAGGCAAGCATGCCGATATTGGTGCTGAACTTGCTAAGAAGTTTGGCATGAAAGATGAGGTTGTTCATGCTATTGCTGCGCATCATGACGACATTGAGCCAACCACGCCAGAAGCTGTCATCGTTAAAATCGTTGACGCCATCTCTGCGGCTCGCCCCGGCGCTCGTAACATTTCTGCCGAAAACTTTGCAGAGCGTATGAAAGCTCTCGAGAATGTTGCCACTAGCTTCCCTGGCATCGATAAGGCCTATGCTATCTCTGCTGGTCGCGAAATTCGTGTCATAGTTGAACCGAAACAAATTGATGATCTTTCCGCGCTCAAGCTAGCTCGCGACATTGCCGACAAAATTGAAGCCACGATGCAATATCCAGGCGTTATTAAGGTTAACGTCATCCGTGAAACCCGCGCTATCGAATACGCGAAGTAGCCACTTAGTCGTGCCATCTGTGCTACAATATAAGCATGAGCACAAATGGGGAGGATGGGCCAAAAACTCAAAAACACGATTTTTTTGAATCGCCTAATATTTCTAGCACGCCTGCAGAACCCTCAGACGAAACAACGGAAAAAGTTAAGATTGACGGTGTTCCAATTGCCGAAGAAGATATCGAGTATCGTGCCGACGATATTAAGCAACATGACGATAGTGATCTTTTCGTTAACGTAGAGGGCGCAGCAAAACGCGCTAGAGAAGCTGCGCGCAAAAAAGAACAAGAAGAACGCGAACGTGCACAGGAACTAAAAGAGAAGAAAAAGCAGAAGGACCTTGCGGAAAAATGGGCCAAAGCAAAAATTGAAGATTACCATAATAAGCAAAATCGCGAGGCGCAAGAGAGATTAAAAGAGGAAAAGGTTGAAGCCAGAAGGATTGCGGCCGAGGAGAGGCGAGAAAAAAGACACGCTTTCCTAAAGAAGTACAAGTACGCCATTATTGTTGTCATTCTAATCGCTATAACTCCAATCGCCATTATGGTTGGCCAAAAAATAGCTTCAGACATTACTGAATATGTCGCCGAACAGGAAAGGTTGGCTTTTATTAAGGAGGCCGACGAAGGGGCGCATCCAACTGAAGAAGTTTTTGGCGAAACCGACACAGAAGATTACGAAAAAGTTATTGAATATACGCACGAAATCGCCGAATATGAAGGGAACGAAAAAGCTCTTGAATACTTAAATGGTAAAATCAAAAACGCGGATAAAAAAGCTAGCAAAACGACTCGGGCCAGACTTCACGAAGAGCGCTCATTCTTTTTGTATATGAATTATGTTTTTGAAAAGGATAATCCTGACGAAGAAACCAAAAAGCAAATTCTAAAAGACGCTTATCTTGCCGAGGAACTATCCCCTAATTGGGATACTGCTACTAACATTGCTATGTACGAAGACGATTTTGGTGATAAAACGAAAGCCGAAAAATATGCAAAGATTGCGGAGGGACGCCCAAGAGATGAATAATAAAATTAAGCTAATAATCCTGTCGTTATCGTTGGCTACGCTGTGGTGTCTAGTGAACTCATTTCCAACGTACGCATATCCAACCTTCTCGCCCCACACCAAAGCGGGGTGTATAAAGGGTATTAAACATAATGATGGCGGCGACCCAAACAATAATGACGCTATTAAAGACGTTTGTTCTAGTAGCGCTTGTCCAGCTGGTGCTATGTGGATCAATGGTGCTCCTGCCGGAAAATACGACGTTAGCGAAGTTATTACGAAGACCGTTAGCGAGTCTGCTAACACAGTCGATGCCTACCTACAAGGAGCCCTTGTCTATAACAGTAGTTCGACGTATTCGCCGTATAATAATCACTCTATTACAACCTACGGTCTTTCCATCTGTCGATATGGTACAAAAGGTTGCGACAAGAGCATATTGAAAAAAGGAAATCTAGTCGGTTATGTAACTAATAAAAAATTAGGATATCTAGATCGTGGGTATATGGGAAACACTGGCTACCGGTGGACTGACCACTGGGCCGCGAAAAAGGTTAAATTAACAATTAATGTAGCAGAGTTCAAGAAAGTTGCGACGCATAAAGCCGTAACAGTTAGCGGTAAATCCTGCGATCAGTATAGCGACAAGATTAGTATTGTTCGCCAGCCGAGCACTAGCTCAACCGGCAGTACTCCTGGTGCTGGCGCAAATACGGCACTAGACACGTCGGATATTAAGCTCGTAATTTGTCCAGATGATGTGACGACTTATACCGGCACTACGACTATTTATGATGGCTCTAGTGCTAAAGAAAACAATTACACAATCAATAATATTGCCGCAAACTCGAAGAAAATTAAATTTGTCCATAATATCAAACGCAACAATGACGGATCGACGAGTAAAGATAACGAGAGATATTTTGTTAACTCTTGGGGAACTGGCTACAACCTAGGCGATAAAGATCATCCATCAAATAAAGACTTTGCTATAAATACAAATGAGGACGTGCATAAGAAAGAAATAGATGTAGCACTAAGTCCTGGTGAAACAAAAACCATTTGGCAGACTCTTCACTATGAGAGTGACAGCTCTAAAACGACAATCGACGCAACGCCGAAGATTACCTGTAAATTAATGAAAGACGATAGCGGTAAAGATATCGGCGGAAGAGCTTGCGCGCAGCTGTCTCGTGCTGAAGCTAAGTTTACGGGTTCAATAGGCGTCAAGATAAAAGCCGACGGTAGCAATTTCGTAGACCCTACGGCATCCACAGTAGATGCAAATGGTACAAGAATAACCACTACGGATGGCTCTTATACAGTTCGTTTTACTAATTCAATTAGTCGCAAAGCTAGCACTGGCACCGACAAAGACGAGGCTGGCGGTACGGCATCGGCGCGATGGTATTCGACTATACGTACTGGCAGTACTAGCGGAACTGAGCAAAAACGCTCGCCTGCTACTGCTGGAGCAGATAGCGGCACGACCGCTTTGTCCAACGGCGGGACGGATAATATTATTACTACAGCTAGCAACTTTTCCTATACTGGTACGTTAAAGCCAGGCGAATCCCGCACTGTCTGCAATGTTCTCGACTATACGAGCGTTGTTAATAAGAAAAAAGGCAATACTTGGGCAAGTCCTGCGCCGTCTAAATGCGTTACCGTATATCGCCCAAAGGTCAACTGTCAGAATTTTACCGGAAAAGAATATGGGGTTAGAGATGGCGAAAATCTTGGTCGAATTGGCGTGAAAAATAGTTCATACGCTGCCAGCTCATCATATGCATACACTAGTTCAGACCCAGAGAGCTTTACGTCAAGCAATAACTACACTGTCACTAAGACTATTTGGGCACGTCCGGGCGATTCAATTCGTTTTAGCCACCAAGCTTGTGCCGGCGGAGATTACGCCGTACATAACACTTCAAGTTTAGACAATACTACGTATAAGTCGGTCTACACCTCATCTGGATCCCTTAGCGGCAGCTCGAGTACTGGATACTTGTTTGGCGCAAGCATCCCAACTGTCTCTCAATCGAGTCCTCTTAAATATAGCAATTCTCGCTCTTGGAATAGTACAGATTCTGGTTCGGGCTTTTTGACTGGCGATATCGTAGAGCATAGCGATGAGTCTCCTTCAGATACCAACACCTCAACATATAACCGCGATACATATAATAAATCGAGTTATTCCTGCGTTAATTTGAAGTCTGGCGCATCGTTCGTTCTGAATCATTATCAAATCGCCGGTCAGGCGACCGCGTCCGATACTGGATGCCACGCTTATTCTAAAACCGCTGTAGCCAGCGATGTTGGTCACACTATTACTCAAAGTTTAAGTTGGAATCACCTAGTCGTAACGAATGGTTCGGCGAACAGCAATTATACTAATAATCCTAAATTTACCGCGAAGGCTTTAGTTAGAATTCCATACAACTATAACCTCCAACCAACTATCTCTAGTAACGCGGATAGCAAAGTCGTTTATCTTGGTTCAACTAATACATTTGATACGAACGTTTATGTTGAACCACGCGCAAATTCCAGCTTTGGTAACGATAAAGCGGACAATACCTATGCCACTGTCACTAAAAAGACTACCGTAACTGCTGGTTACTATTACATTATTGACGGACATTCCACGGATAGGGTTGAAAAAGTTGCAAGTGCTAATAGGAATGGAGAAGACAAGCGCATTCGTCTCAATACGCTAGGCTCCCGAAGCGGAACCGGCGGGAATGGCGACGCCATAAGCGAAGGCGGAGCAAAGTATGCATCATTTAATGTTTATGTTGATGATAGCCTTAATGTCGGAGACAAAGTATGCGCCTACATTAAGGTCTCTCCAGCAGATAGTCATAATGATTACATGTCGGTTAATCCCGTTTCCGGCGCGGGCACTGACAGCGCGGCACTCTCAGAATCCGGAACTGGTAGCACTGAGCGCACCTCTTGCTATACCGTCGCCAAGAAGCCGACCATGAGCGTCGAAGCCTCCAATACCTTCTCTGGTGGCGCCAACGGCTTCGTTACCTCGCGCTACACTAAACGCTTCACTGCCGATGGCACGGACTATCTCTTTGGTTCTTGGTCGGAATACGGCGTCTACGGCAATGTTAAAACCGCCGGTAGTCGCGGCATCGCTTCTGGCGCGACCTTTGGCTATGCTACTAATAACGACGGCATCACTACCGTCAATAGTACTCGAAAAAATGAAGGAAATGTTGCTAAGAATGATCCCACTCATGGCAAGAATGTTTGCGTCTTCTCCACCCAGACTTTCATTAATTCCGATTGCGAATCCGGCAACGTCGGCTCT
>JAGCSL010000052.1 GCA_017964115.1 Candidatus Saccharimonadota bacterium | reverse complement strand
GGCGTGGCAATAGTGACGGTAGTGGTTTCAATACGTGCGTCGGCCATTTGAGTAGCAAGCGTGCGGCCGCGAATTAGGGCATAGAGGCGTTTCTCGTAATCATTCTTGCCGGCTGTTTCGCGATTGATATCCGTCGGGCGAATGGCTTCGTGCGCTTCTTGGGCGCCAGCGGATTTGGTTTTGAAATTGCGAACTTTAACATAATCCTTGCCGTAATGTGATTCGACATAGCTAGCCATACTGGCAATAGCTTGTTTACTAAGATTAAGGCTGTCGGTGCGGTGGTAGGTAATTAGACCGGCCTGATAGAGCGACTGCGCGGCTTGCATGGTGGTGCGGGTAGAAAAACCAAGTTTGCTGTTGGCTTCAATTTGCATTGATGCGGTCGTGAATGGTGGTGCTGGCTTACGGATGCCAGGAGTATTCTCGACGGCGCTAACTGGAAAATCTACACCGATAAGTTTTTCGAGAAAAGCGCGAGCTTCGTCTTCGGTTTCGAAATCGTGGTCAAGCTTAGCGTCAAAACCGAAATTGCCAGACACTTTATAAGTGAACTTGCTGGCGAATTTTTCGATAGCTTGTTCCCTTTCGACGATGAGACGCAAAGCTGGACTCTGAACGCGGCCGGCCGAAATAGCGCCTGGAACTTTTTTACGAACGATACCAGATAAATCAAAGCCGACTAGCATATCGAGGGTTTGGCGCGCCTGCTGAGAGGCAACCATATCCATATCGACTGTGCGTGGGTTCTTGATGGCTTCTTCTAGTGCAGATTTAGTGATTTCGTGGAAAGTAATACGAGCAGTATCTTTTGGAAGTTTGAGAACTTCGCAAAGGTGCCAAGAAATAGCTTCTCCTTCACGGTCTTCATCCGTTGCGAGCCAGATTTTGTCAGCGGCTTTGGCGGCTTTTTTAAGATCAGTAATAACACTCTTGTGCCCAGGGTCTACCTCATAGGTGACGTCAAAAGTATTCTTATCGACCTTCGTGTCTTTGCGAATATGTCCAACGGAAGCGAGGACGGTAAAGTCGTTACCGAGATATTTCTCGATAGTATGTGCTTTAGCTGGAGACTCGACGATAACTAAATTTTTACTCATGTGCTATATAATATCATACAAAATTATGCAAGAAAGCATAAGAGCAAAAAATAAAAAACGGCCACACATTGCTGCGTGGCCTGGAAAATTGGATTATCTACAGTCTATCGTTTTGGCTAGGGGATGATCTTGATTAGATCTGGCCGTTACTCGGCTGGCCGGCGATGACGATCAGGTCACCTGCGGAGACGGTGGTCTTCTCAGGGTTTCTGACGCGCTTCTTGCCAAGTGTAGGCGTCATACCTCTCTCGACGACGATGCCGGCACGTTCCAGAACGGAAGCGACCGTGTCTCCTTTGTGATATTCAACCTCGATCGGCTGATTGCCGACACCGTATGCTACATAGACGACAGTTGTGTTTTTCTTGTTGTTATCCATATACAACCTCCTAAAATGATTTGGCAAGGTCCTTCTGGACCATGAACGGTATATTCTCGCCGCGAATGAATGCGGTGAGGTTTTTCGCAACGATGGTACTAATGTAAGTTGACATGTATCCAATGTTGCGAGCTCCGCAACCAAGAGGTGTTGCCTCGTGGTCGTCGAATAGCCATGATTCATAGTTTTCGACATCTTCCATATCGAAAGGCTGGATGGCGAAAACTTGCACCAGTTCTCCTGCGGATCGCGCGTCGATATAGATCGGAATGTCGATAGCGCAGTTCTGAATGCAGTTCCAAATATCTGACCTGCTAGTCATTGAGTCAACGCCGCAGATGACGTAGCCGTTGAGGATAGTGTCCGCAGTGACGCGCTCTTGATGGAGCGTGAGCATGTCTGAATATCCAAGTAAGAAGTCGACAGTTTCCTTCGCGACTTCGACCTTCGGGCGACCGAAAAAGCGATCACTATAGGCGACTTCGGTAGGCCCGTTGCGCCGCTCGTAATAATCGTCATCCCAGATTTCTATTTCCGGGAAGCCCATTTTGGCGAGTAGCGGTATAACCGTGTTGCCGATGCCTCCTGCGCCAATGACATGAACTGGAAAGCCGACGGTTGCCGGATCGAAGATCTTAATTTGGTCAGAATAATCCTTCGTAATCACGCTTGCCACCTCCTTTCGGAATCGGATTCGACAGCTTTATGGGCGTAACTTTGCGTAATAGCTCAGCTGCTGTCGTCATGCTATCTGCTCCGTCGAGATAGTCGATGTGTAACTTGACGGGATGATTTCTGATTCGGATTGGTCGTAGCTGATCAAAGCGAATACAATAGTCGCCTCTCTCGTTTACGACCAGATTGAAGACCCAGTCGCTTTCCCATCTTTCGATATCATCATTATCGATGGCGGAAAAGAATACCCTGCTTTTTCCGTGTGAATGCCAACGGAATCGTAGCTTTGTTGCATTGTCGATGTTGTCGGCAATTACGTCGCTAATAACGTCATGGAGTCCAGTTTCGGTAAACTCTGAATAGACTTCACTTGCGCGTTGCTGAGGAAGATAGATCTCCCTAACGACATAATGGTCATCAGTTTTAGGGTCAAGCTCGACCAAACCGATACCGGTGACTTCTTTCGGCGAAGATAACTGCGCATATTGCATTATTTTTCGCCACAAATTGAAAGGCACTGTCAGTTGCAAATTCTACCTCCTTTTATGAGACTTGGTTAGCGAGTTTCCTTCGTAAGCGCCGTTTGGCGCGTTCGAATTCTTTTGCTCTTCGGAAACAGTTTGGGATTTCTTGTTCAGCCCAAGAGTCGTTGACGCTATGAAGACTATCGATCATTAACGTTAGCGCCTCTAGATATTGCGCTTCTCTAATATAGTCTTCGATTATCGAACGGCGGCTACCAAAACAGAAACCGCCGGATTCGTTATAGTCCGGTGCGCTACTGGTAGCATCGATTCTTTTGCCGGAGCGTAGGCGTTTGCAGCTGTACTTGTCTGGATAAAGCTTAATCAAATAATCGCCAAAATCATACAGTTCGTTTTCATACGGTACGCGTACGTCGACTTTTATTGCCAGACATCTCTTCTCTGCGCGTAGTCCGGTTACGCCACGCATTTCGCGAATGGTAGCCCATTCCTGGTGAGCACGTTCCCGGCACTGATCGATCGATTCTGCACCATCAAGTCGTTTTCGCTCGGCCAATAAGGCGCTTTTGCGCTGCTGGTATTCGCGAATATAGTTGGCGCTTCTTGTAAGGTCCTGCTGGACGAGAGATAGTTTTTTGTCAACTTCTCTAATTTGCGCAGTTCGCGCACGTTCGCGGCCATTTACGATGTAGCGGACGTAGGCGTTTTCGGCCTTGTGGTTCGCTAGGCCCTTGAGTTTCGGCTTAGTAGCTTCTGCGAGAAGCTCTTTTCGCGCCTCTTTGTAGGCCTGTTCGTTAAGGGCTTGTTTATCGGCTTTTGCTCCTGGATGGCTTTTGATAAACATGTGGATTCTGCCGATTAAAAAGACCGGCCAGAAGACAAACATGCTAACCAATAAGAAAAAGCCATACGGTTTCCTAAGCGAAATATCCGCAAAGTGATAGTCGCTGCTCTTTTCCTTGAGATAGAAGATAAACACCAGTATGGAATACACTAGCAGTAGCAAGCCAATTATAAAGGGTAAGTACCTTCTCAAATACGCGAAGAAGCCGACTTTATCGCATTCTTTGATTGGTAATAAGCCAGTTTCTTCGTCGATTTCGTCTTCGTGAGACATAAACGGCCTCACGACCGCGCGCTCTTCTGGGCTAAGTTCGTTGAACGCGCTTGCGTATTCATTGAACTCACTGTTCGTTTCAGCAGTATCATTGTGGCTGCCCCACGCACAGAGCACGCAAAACCCGACTATGATAACGGTTATTATCATACCAAAGAGAACGTTTGGAAAAACATCACTTACTCCGACATCTGCATAGTACCCATGTCTTTTGTACAATCGAGAAACACCTCCTCTCGCCATAAAAGATAATCCAAAATGTAAAGTTGCGATGGGAGCTAGCTCCCAGTCTTGTTACTCTAACATAAAATGACGGTCAGGTCAATTGTATTAAAGATAACGAATAATTTGTCAACCGGTGGTATATTAATAGTAATAAACGGAGTGATTGGATGGATTGGGATGAATATTTTATTAAAATAGCCGAGACGGTTGCGTTGCGCTCAAAAGACCCGTCGACGAAGGTTGGCACGGTGATTGTGGACGAAAAAAGGCGGCCGGTTTCTTTTGGCTATAATGGTTTAATTCAGGGGGCGGACGAATCTAAACTAACCCTAACGGAACGCCCGATGAAATACTATTTTTCAATGCATAGTGAGATTAATGCAATTATATTTGCGCATCGAGATTTGTCTGGTTGTACTTGCTATTCGGTGTATGCGCCATGTGTAGATTGTCTGCGCTTTTTGTTGCAGGCGGGCGTGACGAGGATTGTTTATAAGAATGCGCATGTTGAGTCGCACAAGAATAAAGCAAAACATTCAATGCAAAACTCCGAGACCGATACGGCAATTATTGCACTGCTCGATGCGATGCCGCATGTGGAAGTTGTTAATTATACGACTGGAAAAACTTACAAAGAAGAACTGAGCGCAAAGAAATAACAAGGGCGGTATATGATAAATCTCTTTAGATTCCTCAGAAGAAATGACGATATTATTAAAGACGTTGTTGAAACGGTGACCAAGCCAAGCGAAACTCCGATGGCTGGTGGTGGCAACGGCTTAATGATTGTCGAAGATGTGTTTTCGATTACTGGGCGTGGCACCGTCGTGACTGGGCGCGTTGAAAGCGGTAGTTTTCATATTAATGATGATGTAAGAATAGTAAAAGCTGACGGTGGCTCGATTCAAACTGTTATTACTGGAATAGAGGCTTTTAGGAAGAAGTTAGATTATGCGCAGGCGGGCGATAATGTCGGTTTATTAGTAAAAGATATAGCTCGCGATCAAGTTAGCCGTGGCGATCGAATAGAATCATAATTTTTAACCACCAAAAAGCCCCAGGTAAGGGTGGGCATCACCTGGGGCTATTTGGCCCTACAACACACCTCCTAAGGCATCCGGAGACTCCGGAAGCGTGACCCACCTCACACATGGGGTCCGCCGGTTATAGGGATTGCTAGCTTTAGAAAGGATCTTTCTAAGTGGAGGTAATACTTTTCACTTCAAACTATAGGAGAAATTTGAAGGCCGAAAGGGTTTCTAAAGCACGCAACATTTGTCATAAATGACAAAGTTTCAATTTATTTAGGTGCGGTTTTTTGGTCCTTTCGAACCAAAACTGTCTGAATTATAGCACGTATTTGCATATAATGCAATAGTTTTTACATATTTTTTTATAAAATCTATGGTGATATGTCTGATTTTTAACAGATTAGAGGGCATTTTACAGAGGTGAAAATGCTTATTGTTATTTTTGAAAAAAGTGTTATAAAATGCCTAAAAAATGGCTAAAAATTAGTATTTTACAATAAAATCTTCAATTTCGCGAAGGATTTGGGGAAGTTTTTCGTATTCTGAATCAGTAAAACGCGAGAGTACAAAATCAGTGTCGCCAATTTGGCTACGCACGCTATCGTTGGCGGTACCAATACGCAAGCGCGGAAAATCGTCAGTGCCCAGATGTGAAACAAGAGATTTTAGGCCATTATTCCCGCCCGCACTGCCCCGCTCGCGGAAGCGAATCTTGCCGAATTCGAGATTAAAATCGTCACAAATAATAAGTAGGTTTTGCGGTGAAGCCTTATAAAAGTCGCAAACAGCGCGAATACATTGGCCAACTTCATTGTAAAAGGTTTGAGATTTAACAAACAATATGTCATATTCGTCGTCTTTGGCAACAATGGCATTAAATTTTGGCTTATTCTGCCAGTCGAGCTTGTGAACTTTGGCGTAAAAATCGAGCGCCAAAAAACCGAGGTTATGACGGGTAAAATTATATTTACTACCAGGATTGCCGAAACCAACGATTATTTTCATAGCTAAATTTTAACATAGAAAAAGAGCCGACAGGAGTGTCGGCCCTTTTTGCTGAGCATTCTGACTAGATCTTTTTAGCAGTTAAAAAAACCAGAATAGCGCAACTGGAACATTGCATCATCGTCATTAGTGGTCAAGGAGACGGGCGATTTCGCGTGCGGCCTCAGAACGAGTAATTTCAGCTTCCGTCATGGTTACGACAGCGGCGTATGGGCTACCAGCCATTTTAGTAGCGGCATACATGAGGCCGTTACTGTGGTAGTTCATATGCTTGTTGAAGACCTGATTCGGGTCGCCGGTGATCACCATCTTGGAGCCGTCGCCAATTCGCTTCATGAGCTGATTGATCTGGAAGCGCTCCATATCCTGCGATTCATCGTAGATGATCCAGCAATCAGAAATCGAACGTCCGCCCATGTTGATAATAGAGACAAATTCGAAATTCTGCTCAATAGTCATCTCGACGCGCTTGCTGATGTCCTGAGCGGTCATTTCGAGATTGCCCTTCTTGCGATCGCCCTTGTTTTTGATATATGCGCGAACATTATCGACAATAGGCATGGCTTTGGCGAGCGTTTTTTCGCGCTCGTCACCGGGCAAGAACCCAATTTCTTTACCGAGCTCGGCATCGCGCGGCACAACGAAAATACGATCGTATTCAGCGTTTTTATCGCTCGTAAGATGGAGTCCAATAGCGACAGACAGGTAGGTCTTACCAGTACCGAAGACGGCTGGGCAAATCACGATTGGAATTTCGTCGGCTGGAGCCATCAGGACTTCCGCTAACATTGCCTGACCGGCTGAACGAGGTTGAATGCTACGTGGCAGATCATCGATATAATGTAGCTGACGTAGTTCCCCGCTGCCTTTGTTTTTATCGAACTCAAAGCGACCAATCGTTTGCGCGAAATTGCAGAGGCAATGCACTCCGTAACTAGACGCCATGCTCGGATCGATAACGAACTCGACAAATTCATTGAGCAATAAGGGCTTTTCCTCTGGAAACGCCTTCGCAAAAGCCTCGGCCGAGATATGACGATGATTAAACCAATCACCATAGAGTTCCTCTGGCAACTCCAGTTCGCGACGGCCAGTATAGACGTCGGGATTGATGTGAGCAACATCAATGTCGTCCGCTAAAGCTTTTGCCGACATATAGCTATCGCCCGTAAGAATTGCAACGTTATCCTTTCCGATTTTTTCTTGAACGTAACGTGCGGTTGCAAGCGCATGTGTCGTAGAGCCTGTACGTCCATTAGTGCTGACGAGTTTCAGTTGGGAGCTGGGCACGAAATGGATTTTCATGCCATTAGCGCAAACGAAAACTTCATCGCGATTGTTATAATGGATTGCCTCTAAGATGCGCGCAAAGGCGCCTAACAGCTTCGTCGCGGATTCTCCGCGGCTACTTTGTTCGTCGCGAAACTCACGAATGCGATCAATGTACTGCGCGGGGATGTAGAGATCATCCGCCTTCTTCTTGCCACCTCTGGGTGGCGAAATTAGCGCAGGATCACCAATGAGTGCGTCGAGTGCTGGTACGAGTGCAGAATGGAACTCTTTTCTTTTAGCCATATAAACCCCTCCTTTTCGACGTGTATGCTAAAGAGCCAAGACAAAATAGGCTTAAGATTGTACTTAAGCCCACTCTATCTGTATCTATAATAACAAATTAGTCGCGATTTCGGAAACTGAAAAAGATTGGTGTGCCGGTGAAGTCGTAAGCTTCGCGTAGACGGCGTTCAAGATAACGCTTGTAGCTCCAGTGCAGTAGACTAAGATTACTACCGTAGACTACGAACCACGGTGGGCAAGTGTCAGTTTGAACCATATAACGAAGTTTTGGATGAGTATTTTTGAGTCCGGCCGGTGGGTGTGCGCGAACGGCATCCTCAAGTAATTTATTGAGATCTGAAGTTTTAAGCTCAGCGTGGCGAGCTTGATCGATTTGCTGGGCGAGTTCGAAAATTTTAGTGACATTTTTGCCGGTGACACTGGAAGTCATGATGACTGGCGCAAATGGTGCGAAGTTGAAATCATATTCGAGATTATCGAGAATTTCGTCGGTGTCTTTATGTTCTAGATCGGTTTTAGTAACGACGAGAATAATACCTTTGCCAGCTTTGATAATTTCGCCAGCAAGTGATTGATCGAGTTTAGAGTGCGGTTCAGTGCTGTCGACAAGAAGACAGCAAACGTCAGCCTCTTCGATGGCGGCGAGACTGCGGAGAGCGCTGAACTTTTCGATGCCAACTTCCCTTTTGCCGGGTTTACGTAGGCCGGCGGTGTCGAGCAATTCGATAGTTTGACCTTTGTACTTGAGTTCAGTGCGATTAATATCACGGGTGGTGCCAGAAAGATTAGCGACAATTGCTTGCTGTTTTTTAGCGAGCGAATTAAAGAGACTGGATTTGCCCACGTTTGGGCGACCAATGAGGGCGATTTTAAGTGCCTTATTTTGCTGCTCTTTTTCGCTTAAATTAAAACCGAGTGCGTTGAGCTCGCGGTCGATATTGTCGCGGAGTTCGTTTAAATGAACGCCAGTAGTGGCGGAAACACGGAGCGGGTTCTTGATGCCGAGACTATAGAATTCTTCGAGCGGCAAAGCGTCGCCAAGGTCAGATTTGTTAAGTAGGAGCATGGTCGGCTTGCCGGACTTGAGTGCTTTTTTGGCGATGAGCTTATCGTCGTGGTTCGGGTATTTAGTCGAGTCCATTGCGATTAGAATCAGGTCGGCAGAATTGACAGCGTCATCGATTTGGTTCTGGATGTTAGCTTCAAAATCGTCGTCAGGATCTTTAAGACCGGCGGTATCGATCAAAATATACTTCCCTTCAACTTTGCCGACCACGTTATCACGCGTGGTGCCAGCTTCGCGAGCGACGATGGCTTGCGACTTACGCACAAGGCGATTGAAGAGACTAGATTTGCCAGCGTTGGTCTGGCCGATGATTGCTACTACCGGTAATTTCATATCTTATATTTTAGCAAAATTGACAAATTAGCGCAAGTGTGATATAATAGATATATGCTTTAAAAATACAGCCCCGAGAGGCTGCATTTTTTATTGGGCGACTTTTTGGATTTGTCGAAGTTGGCGATGAATGCGCCAGCGACGCCAGAAACAGAAAATGATTACGTAAACGAGTGTGCCAATTATACCAGCAAGGAAGTCGATAAAGACATCGCCAATAGTGGCGTTGCGACCGATGATTGTGAGCTGATGTACTTCATCGATAGCGCCATATACGACACAGAGAATAATTGGATAAAGAATTAGGTTGAAGTTCGGGAATTCGGCGGTATGGAGGCCCTTAACGAAGCTACTAATGGAATAGCCGAGTGCACCAAATAGAACAAAATGGGCTAACTTGCGAGCGAAAGCGTTTGTAATGCCGAAAGCTGAAGCGAAATCGCTTGATTGATTATGTGAGCTTTGGCCGTTCATACCAGAGAAAATCCAGATTAGAACGATAAAGAAAATTGGAAAGATAATGCGCCAATAGCGACGAATTGTTTTCATTTTGTTTAGACACTCCCGTTCCGCAGCGGTTTATTCCGCTAAACGTTATAAATATTATACCATGTTTCTTGAATTTGCAAAAGAGAGGTGCTTCTGTTAAAATAATCGTATTGGTCCCGTCGTCTAGTGGTCTAGGACGTCTGGTTCTCATCCAGAAAATCGAGGGTTCGACTCCCTCCGGGATCACCAAATAAGAAAGAATGCCCCGAAGGGCATTTTTTAGTTTCTTTCGTAGTTGACGTCTTTGGCAGTACGGACGTAATAATCGTAGGATTCTGAGGATACGCCTAGTGAATCGATGGCTTCTTTGACTTCTTTAATGTATTTAGCTTTAGTCGCCTCGCTGTTATTAAACGTAACCGAAGGACTAAGGACGACAGTGTCTGGCTTTTCTGGATCGATGTAGGCGGAGAAATACTCAAATCTGAAGTATTTCAAATATGTTGTTACAACTTGTTCCCTGATCGACTCGCTGTCGCTACTTTTACATTCGAAATTATCATAGATAATCTGCGTGTGGTCGTCTATGCATAGCACGAATGTTGATATGCCTGGGTTGAGCATTGCATTAGAACCATAGAATACTTCGTATGACTGCTCTAGATCCGGAATATCAAGTATCATATTCATATACTTTGAATTTCCGTTGAAAGTTTGTGCATGTGTTTCGCCATCGCGGATGGTTGCTTTAATTTTGTCGACATTTATTTTATTGGTGTTTTCGCTGACAATTTGAAAAACTTTTTTCTGGATATCGACAATTTCTGTTTCGGTCAAGATTGGCGCCCTATCCGCTAGGCCTTCAATGGTGAGCTCTGGTATTCTCTCGTAACGAGTAATATCGTCGTCCGGCAATTTGTCATTATTGAACCATATTATGATGATGAATATTGTCACAAATAGCACGATTTGAAAGGCGATAAAAGCTAGGCCTAATGGGCTTAATCTCATATGCCCGTTATCGTTTTCGAATAGTTTAAATCGATTAGACGCCACTTTCCAAATACTCCTCTATTTTATCTACGTATACTTCGCTCGGATAAGCAAACCTAACTCCAGGAGCCATCCACTGCCATTTTGCTGGATCATCACTTTCCTCGAGAGCGACGAAACCGGAACCGCCACCTTTATTGTCGCCGTCTAGGCTACCATTGCCGCCATTACCTTCGCCTTTACCGTCATACTTACAGCTAGCGTGACCGACGATCCACTTTCCGTCATGGTGTCCTAGTACTACGGCTGTATGAATCGGGTCGGTACTTACGATGGCCCATACTTGCGGTTCGGTACCGCGAGTGGCACCAACGTTCCATCCTACCACCGTATCTACAACTTGGTTACCGTTACCGGTTGCGCCTTTATTTGGAATATTAGTGAATTTATACATAAAGAAGGCTGAGAATGTGACACAGTTGGAGCCTCCGCCGTTACAGAAGTTCCACAAGGAGCCAACTGCGTTTGCAGAGCTATTATTTTTATTCGCGCCATAATGCATCATAAAGGTTTTAGCTTGTTCGAAGGTAAGGCCACCATCGCCTACGCGACTGTTGCCATTACAATAATTGAAGCATGCGCCTCCGCCGCCGCCGCCTTTGATGGCGGTAAATACGCCGTTATGGATAAAATCAGCTACACTTTGAAGTGATCTTTCGCTGTTTTTGGTAGCAGAGTTAGCAATCCAAACTTTGTCGCCGCTACCATCTATGCTGAATACTCCGATATAGTGTCCGGCGGTGGCATAGGTCGAGAGACCTTCATAGTATCCATCGCCAGATAAGTGGATCATATAGCCTTTGCTTAGGTAGTCTTTCATCTTGTTATAGGCGTCGGATTTGGACGAATAAGTTTCGTTAACAACTTCGAAGCCATATTCTTTACCAACTATTGGATCGAGTTCTGTTGGTGAAGTGGTAGTATATGAGCCAGTTGATTTTGTGAGCCTGATGACGTCTTGCGGATAAACGTCCTGTCCCGAAGCGACCGTGGCAAGCATCGCCATAGAAGTTGGGCCGCAGCCAGAGCTTGATACGGTGCCTTGGCCATATGGTATCCCCGTCCAGTCTTCTTTGGAGTTTTCGTGATCGCTTTCGCTGTAATTACCCTGGTAATATTGAGGATAGTCGCCTTCGAATGAGTTACAATTAGCGCCACAGTTGTCTTTGAAGTCGTCGGCCCAGTTATCTTTCCCCTCCATGCCGAGACATTCGCCGAAGCTTGCGCTAGAGGAATAAACATTACACTTACCTTTACCGCCTTGTTTCTCATAATCGACGTCGTCGCGACATTTCTTGCCATCCCAGACACAAACGATTTTGCCTGCGCCAACATCACTGCCCCCGGTTGCATTACCGATTGCAAATCTAACGTTATTGCTTCCCTCGAGAGCTTCGTCAATCCATTTCTGCTCTTCGTCTGTAATTTTGTGGCTACCGGTACAGGACGCACTTTTAGGTCGGTAAGCCTCGCATTGCCCAGTAAGCCAATCATGCAATGTGCCGTCGGAACCATGTTTAGCAACGATTTGGTTCATATAAATTTCAACACCGGCAATATCGTGGACTTCCTCCTTGACGGTTTTCATGAAGCTCTCTTTATCTTTTTGCGAAGCTTCATCCCACATTTTTTTGCGCATTTCGCCGAGCTTGGCGCATTTTTCTCCGGAATTCGATGATGCGCTACTGCCAGAGTCAGTTGAACTTGTGCTAGATGAGCTGGAGCTGGACGAGCTAGAACCGCCGCCGCCACCCGAGCTGGCTGAGCCGGTACCATTTTCGTGCGCCAAGACGTCACCGCGACCCTTGATTCTACAGAATGATTGTAATTTGCCGAACTTTTTTGCGGCTGCGGTATAGTTGCCGCCACCCTTTGAAAATGCTCCTAGGAATTGTTTGCCGATCATGACGCCTTCTGGGTTAGATTGCGCCTGTTCGCAATAATGTTCGCTCTGATGCGGACATGCGTGTGCATCATAGGTAATGAAATAAACTGGTTCACTAAGGTTCTCGAAGGTTGCTACATAGGTTTCGCCGAAAGCGGTAGTATAGGCCTTATCTGGCAATACAATCCAATAATACTTCGTAGTGCTGTTACCGCCGTTAGGAGTAAATTTCGCAATCCAGCCCTGATAGGCGTCGAACTCAATGTCGTAATTTTCAGCGTAGATATATTGCAAATCGCCCATTTCTGGGTCGACCTTAGTGTCACTCAGAAGAAAATGATTAGGACTGCCAGAGCTAGTAAACATAACTGAAGCGTATATGCCTGACGTACACTCACCGTTGTTGATACAACCTTCAGCGTACCAGGAGTCCATAGGTTCAGTGCTGGTGTCTACTAAGAAACAAGAAGCAGAGAGCATGTTTTTACCCATACACTCGCCAGGGTTATAGAATTTAATACGGTTCGAAGAAAACAAGTCTCGTTGACCGTCGGATAATCCCTGCTGCCCTACTGCAGCAAAACATGAGTTTTGGCTGAGGATGAGACAGAAAAAGAGTCCCATAATAAAGCATGCGAAATATTTTAGTTTAGATTTTGACTTGTTGTTAATCATTTTGCATACCTCTCATAAACAAGTTGATAATCGTCTGGATTATACCCAGCTTGCTTTATCTGTTTTAAGACTTCCTTTTCGTAGTCCTTGCCATAATATCTGACAATCAGGCATGCGCTCTGCGTGCATTGCTTTTTGTATAGTCCATTTTCAATTGTGAAGCCTCCCGTTGACATGTTTGCGCTAGGCTCCGAGTAAACGTAGCCTTTGATCGGTAATTCATCGACAATGGACATTGCGCGCTCAAAATCAGCGATGAAATCTTGAGCGGAGGCATCCTTGTCGGTTGTAATGTTATTTTCAGCAGAGGCGATAGCCTTGAGTTTTCTGTACGATTCGTAGCTGTTTTGTAATTTGTAATAATCGAAATTATGATCGGCGTCAGCGAGAAAAACGGTCACGTTGGCATAATCGCGTGCGCCAATATCGACGGTCATTGTTTTAGTATCTAGACCGTCGTGCGAGATGACAACTTTATAAGTTCCTGGGGCTATGTCGTATTGGCCGTTAGAATAATGCTTATCACCATTAACTGATATGGTGGCATCTACTGGGGTTACATTAAAGTTGATAGACGAAACCTTAGTAGCACGATTAACGAAAATCCCCACAAGTGCAACTATAGCGATAATGTCTATGATTAAAAAAGCTAAAATATACTTATTATGAAAAATTTCCTGTAAAGGTGAATTATTACGATCTCGCATAAGTTTATGATAGCATATTTTTTTTACCATAAGCAAAACCCCGGTAGACATACCGGGGTTTCTTATTATCAGATGTGATAAGCGGACAGGACTGTCCAAAGGAGAGATTTTTAGAATAGATGGAATGACATGAAGACTGGTGCAAGAGTATTCGCTACCGTAGACATCAGTTTAATTGCGATGTCGAGCGCAACTCCTACAACGTCTTTGCGTGTGTCTCCCACCGTATCGCCCATGACGGCGACCTTATGTGCTTCTGAGCCTTTGCCGTAGCCTTCAAGCTTGCCGGATTCGATATACTTCTTAGTATTGTCGAAAGCGCCGCCAGAATTTCCCATATAGATTGCGCGCGCAATTGCATCAAGCGTTGCGCCAACCAGTATGCCGCCTACGAATTCAGGACCACATAAAATACCGCCGACGGCCGGAACGATTAGCATCATGACGGACGGAGCGAGCATCTTCTTAAGCGCTTGCTCTGCAGCCAAACGAATGCAAGTATCGTAATCGGGCCGAACGGTGCCTTCAAGGACGCCCGGAATTGATAGCTGACGTCTACCTTCGTTTGCCATTAATCTAGCAGATTCGATAGTGTTGCTCGCCAGCATTGCGGAGAAGTATTCGATAACACCTACGCCAAATACGGCGCCGGATATCGTTACAAAATTGGCAATGTTGAGGTCGAGAGAGCCATTTGAGTAACTGCCCACATATGCAAAAATCAGAGAGACTGTTGCAAATGTGGCGGAATTGATTGCGAAGCCTTTGCCGATAGCGGCCGTAGTGTTGCCTACGGCGTCTAATTGATCGGTGATGGCACGAACTTCGGCGTCCAGATGACAGCTTTCCGCGATTCCTCCTGCATTGTCAGAGATGGGGCCGAAAGCGTCAATAGAGACTGTAGTGCCAACGAAGCTTAGCATACCAAGTGCAGCTATTGCTACGCCATAGATTCCGCAAATGAGGCCAGAACCAATCATGGCTATAGTAATAGTTGTAATCGGCATTAAACAAGAGCGCGAACCGAGTGCGTCACCTTCCGTAATCAGGAATGCGACACCTTGTTTCGTCATCTCTACGAGTTTCTTGACGGGTTTACCGTCTGCGCCTGTATAATACTCAGTCGCTTTTCCGACAATTACTCCACTAGCAATACCAAAGATACTAGCATACCAAGGCGAAATCCAACCGAAACGGAATGATTCGTCGAGGACGACATTTCCGAAGGTGAGTTTTGCGATAATGCATCCTAATACAATGGTAACTCCAGCGGAGATATAGGTCGCAAGGTCTAGTTCGGAAGCTGGATCGTCGCTTGCTTTGTGATACAGCACGTAGGACAGAGCGATGACGCTACTGAATAAACCTGCGCCGGCTAACAGCATTGGATAGTTCATTGTCGCATTCAAGAAGATAGCATCCTTGGCGATTGAAAGACCAATGATGATGCTAGCAACGATGGTTGCAACAAAACTTTCCAACAAGTCAGAGCCGTTTCCGGCAACGTCATTTACGTTATCGCCAATAAAATCGGCAATGACGTTTGGCATACGACAGTCGTCTTCGGGTAAGTTATACTCGATTTTTGCGACGTCGTCAGCGGAGATGTCGGCCGCTTTCGTATAGTTACCTCCCGCCACGCGGTTGAATAACGCTACAAGTGAGCAGCCTAGTGAATACGTAGTTAAGCGCATTCCGTACGGATTGCAAGTAAATAGACTGATGAAGCCAGATGATGTTACACCAAGTTTGACGCCGTGTTGGAGAATCAGCAACAATGCTAAACCAAGTAATCCGAACGCGGGGACACTGGTTCCACAAACGCTTCCGCCGAGTAGAGCAGTTTGAACGGTTTTTCCGACCGAGCGCTCGACTCTAGCCGTATTGGCGGTGCGGACGTTTGCGTATGTTGCTGTTCGCATGTCCAAGATGCAGGCTGCGCTGCTAACGCAGGCGCCAAGAATGAAAGTTAGACCACTAGTTTCTTCTATGAACACAGAGAAAACGATGGCAACAACAAAGATGGCCGGAATGATAATCTTGTACTCTGAGCGCATGAAAGTTCGTGCTCCTGCACGAATAATTCCTGCGAGTTCAATCATCTCATCCGTGCCTTCATCCATACTTCGTAATGCTGTGTAATTACGTAGCATAAAAATGAAGGCAAGTAACGTGGTGCTTAAAACAACGAGGTACACCATATATTCTCCTCCTTCTTAAGGTGCAAGGGGTCGTAGGAAAGATAGTGGGATTTATCTTTCCCAAAAAAATCACATACCTCCCTTCGCGGTATGTGATTTGAATTATATTAGCTTTATGAAAAAATTCAAGGGATAAAACCGAGGTAAAAGGTTAGAATTTGAAGAATTTTTTAATTCCTTTGGAAATTGAGCTCGAAATTGCATTCGTAACGCCACGCTCAATGCCTTTAGTGGCGATTTTTTCAACTTTGCCGCCTAGACTATTTGCTTTTTTCTTCTCTTCAAGTTTTTCTTGTTCACGTTTGAGGGCGAGTTGCTGTTTCTCTTCAAGTGTGCGGGCGCGTTCTTCGGCCTTTGCTTGTTTCTCGGCTTCTTTAGCCTCTTTTTCGGCCTCTTTTGCCTCCTTTTCGGCTTGTTTTTCCTCGGCGATGCGCTTCTCCTCGGCCTCCTTGGCGGCTTGTTTTTCCTCGTTATGTTTGGAAATTTTTTCGTGTGCAGTTTCGTTGTCGATAGCTTCATCATATTTGCCGCAGAGCGGACTATTATTAATGACTTTCATGCGAGTCATATCGTCGATAGTGCCCATGGAGCTCTGCGGTGGTAGAATGGTGACTCGCTCAACAACGGTAGGGGTACCTTTTTCGTCTTGGAACGACACGAGTGCTTCGCCGGTACCGAGCTCGGAGATTGCTTTTTCGGTATCAAAGGCTTTATTGGCGCGGAAGGCGCCGGCGGCGGCTTTGACGACCTTAAGCTCGGTTGGCGTATAGGCGCGAAGCGAATGCTGAACACGGTTGCCAAGTTGAGCCAAAATATCATCCGGAATATCGGTTGGCTTTTGCGAAATGAAGTAAAGGCCAATACCGCGGGAGCGAATTAATTTAACGACTTGAATAATACGTTTGAGGCGATAGCCTGGCATACCATTAAAGAGTAGGTGCGCCTCATCAAAGAAGAAGACCATTTTTGGTTTATCGAGATCTCCAACTTCCGGTGAAGTAATAAACAGAGTATTGAGAAGCCAAAGCAAGAAGGACGCGTAGAGGTCTGGGCTCTGGAAGAGTTCGACGGCGTGCAGGATATTAATAACGCCGCGACCGTCAGCATCGTTGGCAAAGAAATCGTTAATATCGAGGGCCGGTTCGCCGAAGAATTCGTCAGCGCCCTGCTTTTCTAAAGCTAGCAGACTACGTTGAATGACACCGACGCTTTGTGTGGTAATATTGCCATACTTAGTGATGTATTTATCCTTGTTTTCGGCTACATATTGAAGCGTAGAACGCAAATCGGCGAGATTAACTAACTGAAGACCTTCGTCTTTTGCGACCTCAAAGACAATATCGAGGTTACCTTCCTGGGCTTCGGAAAGACCAAGCATCATCGACAGAATATCTGGTCCAACCGACTCGACAGTAGCACGAATTGGATGACCGTTATCACCATATAGATCCCAGAAGCGCACTGGGAATTTCTTGCATTCGAAACCGTATTTTTCGAGACCGAGTTTATCGACACGTTTTTGGACGTTTTCGTTGAGTTCGCCTTCGACAGCAGTGCCAGCGAGATCTCCTTTAACATCGGCTAGAAATACTGGTACGCCGGCATCGGAAAAGCTTTCGGCCATTACTTTAAGAGTGATAGTTTTACCGGAACCGCTAGCGCCAGTGATAAGTCCGTGGCGATTAGCCATCTTTAAAAGAATTGATAGTTCTTGTTTGTCGGATTTACCGACGAGAATTTTATCGTTAGTGTACATATTAAATCCCGCTTAACTAATTCTATTGTACCAGAGTTGGGCAAGATGTGGATATGTTACAATGATTGCATAAGGAGGAGGTAAGTATGAAAGAAGGAAAACCATTATGGGGAATAGTTGGTTTAGCGATTGTGATTGTTGCGGTGATTGTAGCAGTAGTAGTCGCAATCAGACATGATCGTCCTTCACAGTTACCTCAGGGCGAGGCAGAAATTACACTTGAAACTAACGGTGGCGTGCCTTATGAGTGGGTGTATAAAATTGAGGATGATTCGATCGTCTCGCATGTTGGCTTAAAAACAAAAGCACTTGATTCGAACGAGGGTGGCGTAGTTGAGGAAACGCATACTTTTCGTGCACTCAAAGAGGGTGAAACGAATATCGTTTTCGATTATAAAGATTTTGTCGATGAGGGCGAAATGTCGTTGAAAGAAAATATATACCGTGCAAAAGTCGACAAAAATTTGAATCTTACTATTGAATTAATTAGTTCGGAACCGATGAATTAGAGGCTCTGGCGACCTTCAAGCTGTTCTTTAGGGGCGGATTCGCGTTTAGCTTTGAGCGCGGCTTCGACGGCTTTCTTCTTTTCGTCTTCACGTTGTTCCTGAAGCATTCTGACAGTATCCGCATTTAATTGTCCAGGAGCGATACTTGTCGTTTCGTTGCCATTTGGCGTGGAATTCATAATATCTCCAGAAGCCCCGGGCGTAGCACCGATAGCGGTGATACTTTCTGCATCCGCGGTACTCTCCTCGGTAGCGGTTCCAGCTGACGTTAGTAGTTCTGCGGATTCGCCATCGGCGGCGTCTTGCTCGGCGGCTAATCGGTCTACTTCGGCAGTGAGCATATCGCGACTTTCTTGTAATACACGACTCATACTCTCTGCTCCCGTGACGACTTTTGAGGCAACAGAAGGGTCTTCTGATTGGACTTTGCTGGCTGCGGAATTGAGTGTATCGACGGCGCTTTCGGCTTTAGATAGAGATTCCTCTGCTTCGGCTTTGCTGAATGTGGCGCCAGGATTATTGTTGATAGTGTCTAGAACGGCCCCTTCGGCCTTAGCTTTAGCAATGGCCGTAGCGGCCTCAGTTTCACTAAGAAGGTTCAATGCCTGCTTGGTGCCGTTGGATTCTTGCGGATTGATATTTTCGGCAGCATTTTGTGCGATAGTAAGATTGACGTCGGTATTTGTATTCTCGACTGCTTCTCGGCCGATTGCTGCGCCAGCGTCTTGTAATACATTATTTGGATCGACATCACCACGTTCGGTATGGTCTTTCGCGACTTGCTCGACGACGCTTGCGGGGTTAGTTTGCGCTTCGCCATTAGCGTTGTATGTGTCGCCAGACTCGCCAGATTCGCCAGACTCGCCAGATTCGCCATCGGTTTCAGCAACGGTGTCGACAACTTCAAGCGGCGCAGCGACTGTTTCAGCTAACACTGCAGCATTGGCGCCAGCAAAAGGTGGTACGTCGGCCATAGCGTTTTCGAAATTATCGCCAACGACTTCCCTGCTGGGCTCTTTTTCATAGTTTGTTTCTGATGGATATCCCGCGAATAATGTCATTTTGCTCCTTTATTATTTCCAACTGACGCGACCGCCTG
>JAGCSL010000051.1 GCA_017964115.1 Candidatus Saccharimonadota bacterium | reverse complement strand
TGGAAACCTATTCTGCAATCCGAGTTTAATCAGCCCTACTTTAAAGATCTTTCGCAATTCTTAACCCAGGCTTACGAGACCAAAACCGTCTATCCGCCCAAACAACAAGTTTTTTCCGCTTTCACAACCGATCTAAACAATATTAAGGTTGTTATTATCGGCCAGGATCCATACCACGGCCCACGTCAAGCCAACGGTCTAGCATTCTCGGTCCATAACGGCATTCAATTCCCGCCATCTTTGCGTAATATTTTCAAAGAAGTACACGACGATGTCGGCGCGCCAATTCCGGAATCTGGCGACCTCACTCGTTGGGCTAAACAAGGTGTCATGCTGTTAAATAATACGCTCACCGTCGAAGCGCACATGGCGGGCAGCCATCGTGGCAAAGGCTGGGAGACATTTACGCAACATATTATTGAATATCTAAATGAAAATCGCCCACATTTAGTTTTCATTTTGTGGGGTAGGGACGCGCGTAGTAAAAAACCTATGATTGACCAGTCGAAACACTTCATTATCGAATCCGCTCACCCATCGCCACTCTCCGCTCATAATGGATTTTTTGGCTCTAAACCATTTAGTAAATGTAATGCTAAACTCGCCGAATGGGACATGCCGCCCATAAAATGGTAAAATAAGCATAAGTATGGATATTGAAGAACTTATCACTATCGCACAAAAAGCTGGCCTCACCAAAAGCCAAGCTAACGTCTACGTTGCGCTCATTAGGGAAGACGAGTTAACGCCGGCTCAAATGGCAGAGTTATCTGGCGAATCGCGCGAAAACTGTTATAGCATCGCTAAGCGCCTCGTGGAACTTAACCTTGCCGAGAAGACAAATAGTCGCAAAACTACCTATCGCGCCATGAATCCTAGCGCCCTTCAAACCTTAGCCGAAAATCGCCGCCGCATCGTTCAACGCAATGAGGTTTTTGTGAAACAGAATATGGATTCACTCATGCAACTGTTTTATGCCAATAGTGAAATGCCAGGAGCGCACACAATCGAAGGTATCGATGGCATTAAAGAAGTTTACAACGATATGCTCCACGCTAATGACGATATTTATCTTCTGCGCACGGAATTTGACAAAAAGCTCGGCACCGGCGAAGAAGGATTTTTACTAAATTTTCGTACAAAGCGCGCCGAAAATGGTATTACCACTTACGCATTAACGCCAGATTATCCCGAAGCGCGCAAATATGCCCAGGACGGCACCGATGAAAAGATGCGCTTCGATCGCGTTTTTATGCCTTCCGACGCTTATACTGGCAATGTCGAAATCGACGTTTACGGCAATAAAGTCGCCATGATTGCCTTTGGCGAAACCGAAATGGCTACTGTGATTTCTAGCCCTTCCATTGCCGACGCGATGCGCCAAATTATTAAAATGCTCCGCGATTATTATCGCCTTACTTATCCTCAAGAAGAGAAAAAGTAAAAGTTATTTTTACAATCTAACAGAGGCATTCCACCTCTGTTATTTTATATTTCTGCTGCATAAGAATTGACAAATTAATCTAATTATGCTACAATATTAATGCTTATCCAGAATAGTTAAGAACTTAACCGGATATGTCATTTTACAATCACAATCGCATCCTCCGTTGAGATTGTGTACGTTCAGGCCGGCAGCCTCACACTCTGCCTGAACCTATCTCATTTCATGGATCTAGGGTGTTGAGTCAATTGCGCCCCGGGGCAGAACCCCCCAAAGTGCTCCAACTTGAGAGCACATACCGTGGAGACAGACGAAACTGAAGAGGGCTTTCTAACGCAATAGGGAAGCCAATATTACTGGGGGGCACGGAGCTCACTCAGAGCTCACTCCAACTCGATGACAAGAGTTGCCTCCTAGCGCAATTCAATGGCTTAGCGTAAAAGCCTCCGGTGACGGCATCGGTAACTCGTTAAGGTAGAACGGGAAAGGCCACGAGAGTAAAGGCCGAATTCGCTATGCGAATTCTCTCATTTCCTAATTGCTACAGGTTGTGACCCCGTCGTCGTTGGGACGGGCACGTAAAAACAGAAAGAAGCCGCCGGGTAAACTACCAACCGGACGAAACGGTGAGCACTCAACGAAATTCCCCGAGGACTAGCCAAACAGGGGGAGCAGATGGAGGAGGGGACGCTATCGCAGCGCCATCTGTCAGGATTGAACCGAACCCGAAAGGGGAGGGGAGTTTGCGATTGCTGGATGCGAGCCTAACGGGATGGAATCCGTTAGAGCGCCAGTAGGAATCTCGCGCAGAGTTGCATCTGCGCTAAAAGGTGATTGATAAGTCCACCTCAGCGAGTCATAGGAAGACTCAGAAAGCGGCATTTCCAACCGCAGACTTATCTATATATACGGGTCCGACCCCAGGTCGGGCCCTCTTTTTTATCTTTTTTATAGAAATATACTTGACTTTTTAGCAAAAGTATGCTACAATGTAATTATTAGGTTAACCAATACGCAGATGCATCGCTACCAAGCGATGCATTTCCGTTTTTAGACAGTATTTACCCCATATAATCCCAGACTTTTCCACAGCCTGGTATTTTTTATCCACAGGCAGTTTGACATTTTCCACGCTATCATGCTAGGGAAAATCTGCAATTTCAAGACTACCATAAGCATTTTTTACGCCCTATAATAAAAGTACGACATCACACTTCGGTCACTGATTGTCGAATAAGGCCTAGTCGTTCGTATTTCGTCATTTATACGGGCGGCACCGAGCCAATAAATTAGGCTCACATAAATGACTCCAAAAATCTAACAATTTAAGGAGTAATTTATGCAAAACATTAACAAAACCGTTCAAACAGGCGAGAAAGTAGAGGTCATGGCGCTGTTCAATTACAGCCAAATCCCATGCCAACCTTTATACTTCCGCCGCCGAGGAGAGAGTGAGGTAGAAATTACCGACACCCTCAGCGAACGCATCAAATTCGTTGGCGATCACGCCAAGCACATCTTTCAATGTGTTGCGGGCAAAATGTCTTGCCAGCTAGAATTCGACAGCGCTTCCTTAGCCTGGACGTTGATCGAGTGCTAGGGCGTAACTCCTCGATCGAAAATATCTGCCGTCTACCGCGGCAGATATTTTTTATAGACAAAACCTGCCACTATCATCAATGTGCTCAAAATAAACAGGGAAGTATCTGGCAAATTAACCCCTGTTTCGACCGGCTCTATATTTATTGCCTCTGGGCAAACCAATTCAACTTCCGCCCATTCGCCCAGATTGTAACTCTCATCTACCCAGGCTACTTTAATCGAAATAATTTCGCTCATTGAATCGATGTCATTCAATGTAGCAGTCAAATTTTCAACCGGTACGTAATCTAAATCTATCTCATTTACGCGAATTAATAGATATCTGGCCAAATAATTTCGCTTTTCCGTCCAGTTAATCACAATCTCGTTATCGACGCATTCAGCCGTTACAAAACGCGGCTTCGGCATTGTGTCATCACTAACTTCGCCCTCAAAAGTTATTATTCTTGCGGACGTCTCGGCAGTACGCCCCGCATCATCGACGATGCGCACGGTAACAGTTTCTTGATTCGGAAAGAATACAGATCGGCTAATTGTTGACTCTGCACCCGTCGACCAGAAATCGCCATTATTTATTTTTCATTGATATTCTACAATTTCATGCCCCAGACTGAAACTTTGCGAAGCATCAATCGTCGCTGTTCCCTCCATACCGAGTCGGTATTCGTCTGCCGATAAATGCGCTTCAATCAAATCTTCAATTTCGTCTTCATCTAGCTCAATGCTTGCTAAGGCCGTAGTCGAGCCATTATCATACCTCGGCAAACGCTTTTCGACCTTTTCGGCCATCCAGATAAACTCTTTTTTCGCGGCATACTGCAAATGTCCAGAGTTCTTCAATAATGAACGCGAACTACCACAAACATAATCATTCTTATTACACCATAGGCCATATTTATTCTCGAGGCCAGATGCTACGTAAGGGCTCTTCGCACCAAGTGAGCCAGTATGTGTCCGACAATCAGGCGCGTATATCCGATAAGACGATAAATTCTTACCAAAACAAGCCTTCGGGAACAAACCCTTGCCCTCAGGCAAATTTGTCCACGGATCACCAAATAATCCTACATAGACCACCTTTGAATCATCAAAACTAGCCACTACACGCGATACCACCAAGGCGCCCTGCGAGTATCCGCCCAACACCCACTTTGTACCAGGGCAACTCTTTTTCGTAGTTTTATAATAAGACTTTAAATTTTCGACTCCGACACCTACGCTCCGCCCAAAAGCGAATGCCTTGCCAGCTCCAATTTTTGCACCCAAAGCATTTGTCGGAGTAGCCACCGAAATGGCCGGATAGTCCAAGTCAGTAACCCGGTAACTATAGCCTTGCCGCTTCGCTACCTTCGCCATGGCAGATTTGAACTGCTTTCATTCGTCCGAACCGTTGCGTGCCGCCCCAGAACCGCGCGCGAACACAAACTCCACATCACGACAATCTGCCACCGCAAAACTATCGCGAGGCGCCCAAATGGCACAACTAATAATAAAAGCTAGTCATATTAACACTTTTTTCATAGCTTAAATATCCCAAAAAATACCGCCATCATAAAGCATAAGTGCGCTAAAAATGGTAGAATAGTCATAACTATGCCAAAAACGACCAAAAACATCATCGAAGTTAAAAAATTCAACATTTCTTTCGGTGGCAAAACCATTATTAAGGATCTATCTTTCAACGTACAACGCGGCGAAACGTTTGGCCTCCTCGGCAGCAACGGCTGTGGCAAAACTACTACAATTCGCGCTCTGCTCGGCCTATATCAGCCAGACCACGGTGAATTACTTATTGATGGCGAACCGTTTAATCCAAATGGCAACGTCAAAGTCGGCTATCTCCCCGAGGAACGTGGCTTATATAAGAAAGAAAATGTAATTGACACTATGGTTTATTTCGGACATCTCAAAGGCGTCAAGAAGCCCCGTGAGTGGTCCATGAATTATCTCAAGCGCGTCGGCATTGAGGATTACGCTAAGACTAAGGTCGAAAAACTATCGCAAGGCATGCAACAGAAGGTTCAGCTCGGCATCACTATTATGAACGAGCCAGACATTCTAATTCTCGATGAACCGACCAAAGGTTTTGATCCTGTGAATCGTCGCCTTCTCATGGAAATTATTGAAGAACTCCACCAGAAGGGTAGCACTATCATTCTAATTACGCATTATATGGACGAGGTTGAAAAGTTATGCGATCACATTCTCCTGCTCAAGAACGGCATCGCGCGCGCTAGCGGCACTATTTGGGATGTCCGTCGCCAATTCCACAAAACCTCACTCGATCAGATTTTCGTTGATATTTATGGCGAACAGGAGGTGAAGTAATTATGTCTAAAACATGGCAAGTTATTCGTTTTGAAGTAATGCGCAG
>JAGCSL010000050.1 GCA_017964115.1 Candidatus Saccharimonadota bacterium | reverse complement strand
CGGCAATACGCAGAGCTTCGATTGCATGGGCTGTGCGATTGCTAATAAGAAAATTGAGGCGCCCGGTGGTCTTATTTACGAGGGGGACCATGCCGTTATAGCGGGCGATCCGGAAGTTCCCATTCCAGGGTTTCTTATCGTCAATGCTAAACGACACATTAGATCTTTTTCGGAACTTAATTCGGCCGAGCGCCATGAAATAATCGACATTGTTGCCTGCGCCGAAAAAGCTTTCAGAGAATTGGGGGTCGCCGACGAAGTTACGGTTGTCCAGGAAGAACGCTCTAAACACCTTCATGTTTGGGTCTTTCCTTATCATGATTGGATGTCCGAACAATTCGGTAAAGGTATTAAGTATTTGCGCGATATTACCGAATATGCGCGCGCGCATGCCGAGCCGAGCGTCTTGGACGAAACGATGGCCACCATCGAAAAAGTCCGCAAATATTTTACAGAGCATCAAATTAGTGAATAAAAAATATCTCCCTTTCGGGAGATATTTTATTTAGCGACCATCTTTCAAACTGTAGTGTTTGCGCTTTTCGCTGTGCTTATGATTGTTGTTTCGGTTGAGCTTAGCTACCGGAACTTTGCGCTTTACTTTGCGTGCCATTTTAAAACCTCCAAGTTTTTCGAATTATTTGTCAGCCTTGGCTGCCTTTTTCTTGGCTTCCTTCTTGGCTTTTGCGACCTTGTTGCCGAGTTTTGCCTTCATGGCGGCAGCTTTCTTAGCGCGAGCCTTGAAGCGGTCAACGCGACCTTCGGTATCGATAATCTTCTCTTCGCCAGTGAAGAATGGATGAGAAGCGCTTGAAATCTGCATCTTTACGAGTGGATACTCTTTGCCATCCTCCCACTTGATGGTTTCTTCCGACTTTGCGGTTGAGCGAGTCAAAAATGAGAAACCTGCTTGCTCATCGGCGAACACCACAAAACGGTAGTCTTTAGGTTGAATTGATTTTTTCATAATTGCGCTAATTATATCAGATATAGCGCCACTATGCAAGCTCTGCAAAAACCTGTTTTTTCTGCTATAATTAAGCTTAAGCATAATTAGGAAATCAAAAATGTCTCCAGAAGACCCAAATAACCCTGGTTTGAATACGACCAACCCAGATCTTAGCTCCGTGCCATTGCCGGAGCCTTCACCAATTAAATCGCCATATGCGCCCGTTGGCGGTACGCTCGGCGATGTCGCTAATGATGTAGCAGCCAACGATCCCAGCATGGCACCGCAAGCTTCTGCGGTTCCTACGGCTGGCATTATTACCGAAGATCCTAATACTACTCCGGCTGCACCAAGTGGTCCAGCTACCCTAGGGGACACTCCTGTTGCATCCGATCCGAATGCTCAACCAGCCCCAGCTCCAGCTGCCGCGAAGCCAAAGGGGAAGAAACTTCCGCTTATTATTGGTATCATTGTTGCAGTTCTAATTATCGTCGGTGTGGTTTTGTTCCTAGTTATCGCTAAGCCGCTCGGCGGTCAAGGTGGGGGTACCGGTGGGGACACCAACGGCGAAGCCTTTTATAAAAGCAAAAGTATGGTCGTATCGTCATCCGAGAATGGTAAAAAATACGCCATTTTTAGCACCGACGGAGATAAAATTACCGACTTTGTCTACGAAGACACTTCCGGCTCTTTCGTGGGTGGGGCAACCTTAATGAAGAAAGATGGTAAATACGGCATCGTCGGCGAAGATGGAAGCGAAATCGTCAAATTCGGCGAAAGCGGCAAAATTAAAGCCTACGGTGCTCTATACGGCCTTGAAAAAGACGGCAAGAAAATCTTAGTCAACAATAAGGGCGAAAAAGTTGTCGAATACGAAGATGAAAATCTCGATCATTATAGCGATTACACGAGCGGCAAAGAGACTGCTTATACTATTTTCAAAGGTAACGAAAATCATTACACGATTTATAACCCATACGGCGCAAAAGTTACGGAATTCGACAGTGTTATTGCGCCAACTGTCACTACTCCAGAAGCCGGCACGGACGGTGCTTCTTCAGTTATTGTCTACAGTGGTGGCGTAATTATCTTGAACGATAAGGGTGGCGAAGTGCGCCGCGTAGACAAGAATATTACCAAGAAATACTTCGGCGTTTTTGTTTCGAAGAGCAATGACATCGTCGGCCTCTCGACAACTAATGAAGCCGTGGTAAATTCATTAGGCACTATTTCTTCGCCTGACGATAAGCGCGAAAACATGTTACTAGTCAAAGACACCTTCCATGAATACACTACTAAAGAATGTGCCGGTTTGTATTACGATGACGATTATGCCGAAGGCGATGAAGACGGCTTCGTGCTATGCGTTAAAGGCTACGAGAACTTTGTTATTACTAATGACGGTTCGCCGTCATCGAATACGTACAATGCGTCAGTAGCCAAGAGCTCAGCCTCGAGCCTCTATAAGGAAGACGCCGTTTATCCGATTACGAATGATGCCTACGCTTTACTTACGCAAACGTCGCCTGCCGCATATGGCATCTTTTACGGTGGCAAAAAGGCCGTTAATTTAGTTTCGACCAATCCTCAGTACGACACGGATTCCGCCAATAAAACGAAGACTTCAACTAAGACCGAGTACCACCTTCTCGGTATGAACGATAATTATGTCGTACAGCAAATAGTTGACGAAAGCGTCTCAAAGTATAAAGACTCTGATATGAAAGTATTGGACAGTACTACGAGTAACTTGAAGGGTAAGCTCGTCTTCTTCGACAAAAAAGGTAAAGAAATCTGTACCTTCGATAAAAAAGGCTATACGGCTACGACGTCTCGACCAGGAATGTTCGTATCGACACCTCACCTCACCGGCATTAGTAGCACCGATGTTACTGGCTTCGTGAACGGCTTTGCGCTTGTGCGTAAACTCAAGAGTGGTAGCGCCGACCCGAACGGCTATACGCTTATTAATAACAAATGTGAAGTCGTAAATGAGGATACCTACTACTACGGCATTTCTAGGGAAGATGATTTGGCTGCTCTGACGAAAAAGAGCGGCGATAAGTATGTCACGGACCTTATCGATAAGAATGGCGAAACTATAGCATCGAGCGAATCGAAATATGGTAGCGCAGGCTTGCTACACTATATGAACAGCTTCGGTCTCTTTGGTAGTGGTCCAAAATACTTCATCGGCTACGGCAAGGCTCTTAAGAAATTTGACCATTTTTGCAATTTTAATTCCGGCATCAGTTCAACGGGTTCTTACGTTGAGCTCATAACTGGCACTCCTGCGAAGGGGATTTGCGATGATACTGAAGCGGTAGCTGGCGAGCATTACTACTTTACGCCAAACGGCAAAGAGTTTTATAAGTGGTCAGAGGGTGGCCAAAAATAGGGAGCATGAAATAAATGGACGGCCCAGATAAGGATCAAACCCCAACAATAGCTCCAAACGTCGAGCCTATGCCCGCATCTGAGCCGGTCATGGAGCCTGCTCCCGAGGTGACTCCATTAGCTCCTCAGCCAACAACCACCGAAACAAAACCTCCCAAGAAGGCTAGCAAGTTACGCGTTATAGTTTTGGCGGTAGTGTCATCGGCTGTTGTAGTAACAGTGGCAGTTATTGTAGTTATTCAGTTGCTAAATATTGTTGGTCCGTTTGGAGGCAAAGAATCACTATATGACCACAACGCGTATTTTGTGCCAGAAAGCTCAAAAACGAATACTAAATATGCTCTTGTTGATAAAAACGGCAAAGAACTTACCGAGTACAATATCGAAAAGTTCGATGAGTTTATCGACGGCTATACGATTGTCAAAACCACCGATGGCTGGGGTATTATTAATGACGCTGGTCGCATGACCGTTAAGCCGAATGAATATGACGCGCTTTCGCGTGTGGGTGGCCTCTATACGGCGCTAAAACCAGGCTCTGCCGAACGCAAACTCCTACATGGCTCTGGTCGTGAAGTAACGAGTTATTCATCCAGTCTCAACTCGAATTTGGGTAGCGACAATTATTATGGCAGCAAAAATGCTTTTGCTGTTGCGATTAAGCGTGCGGATAAGCAATACGATATCTATAATGCGCGTGGTAAAAAAATCACTTCAATCGAATCAGACGAAGCACCAGTTATTAGTTCGGTCGTATCCGACTATGAGATCTCCAGCACGATAACCTCTATTTCCTATTCTGGTGGTTTAATCGTATTTCGTAATGATAATCTAGAGGAAATCGTCAACACAAAAGATAGCAATAAAGTATACCAGATTCTGTACACCTCGATAGACGGTACTCAAATGGTCTTTTCGGAAATCGAGAAGCGCTCCGATGATGAGAAGGAGAATCTAGACGATTATATTCCGAGCTACAGTCGTTATGCCGAGAATGTTAATCGCGCCATCATTACGGGCGGAAAATTCAGGGAGATTGGCGATAAATGTCGTTCGATTAGTATTATAGATTCAGAAGAAGTGCCAACTGGATATATATCTTGCAACTCTACCGAGGATGGCAACGGATTCTATTCTTCGGACGGCGTATTTCATAAGCTCTATGATACGGCTACGTATGCTAGTTATATTGTTATTGACGCCGATCACTACGCCACCCAACGCTATAGCGGCGGCACCTCTGTTGCTATTAATGGGCGCAATATTAGTCAAGCAACTAGCATCACAAAAATGAAAAGCAACTTTGTTGTTAGTGTTAGTGGCGGCCAGAAGCAGATATATGATAAGTCTGGCAGCAAAATCTGTACGCTTAACTCGTCGTCGACCTTTAATGGTTTTGATAAAAATGGCCTTGCGACTGTCTATTCACGCGAGATTTCTAGTGGTTCCTCATATTCATATAATTATCATCTAATAAATCAAAAATGTACCAGTATTTCTAATACATATGCTTCTATTTCGTCGGTCGGTAAATACTATATAGCTACCAAGCGTACCAGTTCTAATACGTCGCCGTATGACGAGTCTAGAGTATATCTTCTGAATACTAGCGGTAAGGTTCAGATGGACGACGAGAATATCAGTACAATTTCACGCGCATCTTATCGCGGCAAGGCTAAAGACATGCTCGTCGTCAGAAAGAGCGACGGCAAAAACACGCTTTACAACGAGAAACTCGAGAAAATCATCGATTTTGAAGGCTCAATTCTCTATGACAACAACCAGGATATGGTTAAAATCTACGGCGAGAAGTTTATTAACTTCTACACGCCAGATGGTACTGAACTACGCTCCGTTCCGGCCGGCGAAGGCGCCAGGTCGCAAACTTAGTCGCGTTTATAAAGTTTTTTCGTGATGTCTTCTAGTTTTTGGGTGCCATTTTCAAGTTGATAATAATGGCGAATATAAAAGACAGTTACTATTAGTAAAATTAGCGTAATAATTCCTAGACAAGTAGTCACCCAAACCCCAGAACTGCCAGGTAGAGATAGGGTAGCAAATAAGAATAATGCAAAGAAAATAATCAAAAATAGCGCAAAAAACAAGGTAACGACCAAATGGATAAACCTTTCGTGCTGAAATTGCGCCGTCATGGCCTTATGGTACTCAATCAGCTCCGCCGACGGATGTTTGCTTGCCTTGGTAATTTCTTCAATATAATTCTTAAGCTTTTTGTCCATACCTATATTTTACCGCATTCACAACTAGTCACAACAGGTAATTGATGTTAAAATAAGCCATATATGTTAGATATAAATTACATCCGTGCGAATCGCCGCAAGGTTGAGGATGCAATTCATAACAAGGGCTATACTATAGACCTTAATGAAATTCTCAAACTTGACGACGAGCGCAAGAGTCTATCGCAGAAAATCGACGGCTTGCGTCAAGCACGCAACCAAATCTCTGCAAAGATGAAAAACGGCAAGCCAGACCAGGCTTTAATCGACGAGGGTAAAAACCTCAAGAAAGATCTGTCCGAGCTCGAACCAAAACTTGCCGAAGTAGAGAAAGAATTCATCTCTAAGCTCAAAACTGTTCCGAACGTCCCAGAAGACGACGTGCCGATTGGTCTCTCCGAAGACGAAAATGAGGTTGCCGAAGTCATTGGCAAGCCACGTAAGTTTGATTTTGAGCCAAAAAATCACTACGAAATTGGCCAAGAGCGCGACTGGATTGACAAAGAGCGCGCCGCTAAGGTTTCTGGTGCTCGCTTTGCCTATATCAAGGGGGATATGGTTAAGCTTCAGATGGCAATCGTCAACTTTGTCATGGATAGCCTCTCCGATGAACGCGTGATTAAAGAAATCGTTGAAAAGAACGGACTCGATGGTATCTCAACTAAGCCATTCACTTTGGTTTTGCCACCATTGATGCTCCGCACCGAGATGTATGACGCCATGGACCGTCTTGAGCCTCGAGAAGATCGCTACAAGATTGAAGGCGATGAGCTCTGGCTCCAGGGTAGTGCTGAGCATGTGCTCGGTTCTATGCACGCTAACGAAATTTTT
>JAGCSL010000049.1 GCA_017964115.1 Candidatus Saccharimonadota bacterium | reverse complement strand
TCGGCTTTGCATGGTGGTGGACTGGCGTATTGACCACCCCGAATACACTGCGAAGATCAAGGTTATCCCTAAGAAAGACTACCCTGTCCTGATGCCTTGCACATTCTGAGGTATACATATACAGGCAAAGAGATTCGAACTTTTGGGAATATATGGCCTTACTGGAGCCAGAGAGGCTTAAAACAATGACAATGGAGAAAATAAAAGAAATACAATGTCAATGGTATAATTAATACAAAGGACTAATATGGCTTTCGATTTTAAAAAGGAATACAAAGAGTACTACTTACCGAAGAATAAACCGAGTATTATTGATGTTCCGAAGATGAACTACATCGCCGTTAGAGGTAAAGGAAATCCTAATGAAGAAAATGGCGATTATCAAAATACGCTTGGATTACTTTACGGAGTCGCCTATACGATAAAGATGAGTTATAAGGGTGATCATAAAATAGATGGGTTCTTTGAATATGTCGTACCGCCGCTAGAGGGCTTTTGGTGGCAATATGGTAAAGACGGCATAGATTACGACCATAAAGAGCAATTAAATTTCATCTCCATTATTCGCTTACCAGACTTTGTTACGAAAGCCGACTTCGAATGGGCGATAGCTGAAGCTACCAAGAAAAAGAAACAAGATTTCTCTAGAGTAGAGTTCCTAACTTATGACGAGGGTTTATGCGTTCAATGTATGCATATCGGAAGTTACGATGACGAGCCGGCAATAGTTGAGTTAATGCACAAATTCGCCGAAGATAACGGCTACAAGCTAGACATAACTAACACTAGATATCATCATGAAATTTATCTAAGCGATCCCAGAAAATGCGACGTGAGTAAACTTAAGACCGTAATAAGGCACCCAATTAAAAAGGCATAATATGGCAAGCACCAAAGAATATCGCGATTTTATCTTAGAGCAACTGTCGGAAGCGCCGAATATTACCTGCCGGCCAATGATGGGCGAGTTCTTGCTCTATTCCAATAACGTCCTATTTGGTGGCATTTACGATGAGCGAAGAAGATCAAGAAAAGCAGTTTGCGAACTATGCGCCAGATTTTAATAACCAGAGATAGTATGCATGAAAAAGAAAATAATCATCATAGCTAGCGTCGTCGCCGTACTTTGTGCGGCCGGCGCGGCTTTGTTTTTATTAAATAACAAGCAAACCGAAGAAAAGGAGAATCAAACTATGTCAAACGGAAAAACTTTAGTCGTCTATTTCTCGCGTGCAGACGAGAATTATAACGTTGGCACTGTGGAAGTTGGCAACACGGAACTATTAGCCAAAGAAATCATCGCAAAAACTAGTGCCGATGAATTCAAGATCGAACCAAAAGACAAATACCCAGCCGTCTACCAAGAAGCGATTGAACGTGCAACCGCAGAACGTAAAGCCGGCGCACGCCCAGAATATATTGGCGACGTAGACATTACTGATTATGATACGATTTTCTTTGGCTACCCAATTTGGTGGGGCGATATGCCAATGGTCGTATATAACTTTATCGAGAAACATGATTGGAATGGTAAAACTGTAATTCCGTTTAATACACATGAGGGTTCTGGCAATGCTGGCACTTACGATATCCTAAAATCTAAAATGACTGGCGCTACCTTAAAAGGCGACGGCTTCAACATGTCTGGTTCCACGGCGCGTACGGATGACGGAATCAAAAAATTAGATAATTGGCTAGAAAATTTATAGAATAAAAATAAGCTCTGCGTCTGCGGGGCTTGTTTTTTCTTCATATGGTGAGCCGGGTGGGACTCGAACCCACGACACCAAGCTTAAGAGGCTCGTGCTCTAACCAGCTGAGCTACCGGCCCATACTCACTTCGCGTATTATACCAAACTTTCCGCTTTTTGGCAAGAGAACAAATGACAATATTCTTGTGCTAAAATATCGTTAATGGATAACGTAAAACTCATCAAAGATAAGAAATTTTACCGCGATTTGCTGCCAGTAAGCGAATATGTCGATGACATGATTAAATATTGCGAAGCACAATATGCTGCGCTTAGAAAGAAAATCGACGATGATGTCGCCAAGAACGAGCAACTTAACTATAGTTTCCAGGAATTTGAACATAAGGAAAGTTATAGCACTAAGTTTCAAATCCAAGTCTATGATGCCGTGCAGAGTTTTATCTACTTTGATACTTATGACGCATATCACGCGGCGACAATTAATAAGACTTATGCAGCGCCGAAGCATGTAGCAGTTAATCTAAACTTGAGTTACCGTAGTGGCAAAAATGATAGCCTCGTAGATCACAAGCGCGAATTCGAAGTTCGTTTCGAGCTCAATAGTAGCTTTTTCGCCTACGAATCGAACGAGGAAGATGCAGAATTTGACACCATCAAGAAGACCATAGAAACAAAACTGAGTCAGTTCCCTGCGATACGTACAATCTTTTCTATAGACGAGGCATAGTTCTATGAGCGAAATGATTGTAAATTCTAACAATAAAATAATTACTAGAGACGTGTTGCTTGAGATTTTTGAAGCAATGCATAATGAACTCGAAACACTCAAGAAAGCTGCCGCCGACGAGAAGGCCAAAAATGAGCCACTAAAAACTGAGTATCAAAAATGGACACTACGCTATTTTGATGGAAATCTGCGTTTTTCAATTTATTTTCTCGATAACCACAATGTTTCTTACGATGATTATCATACTTTTATTACTCTCTTTAAGAACCAAAGTTTTTCAATTGAACGTATCTACGTAAACTACACAGTTTCCTATAATAAGCCAGGCGAGAACAACACTTATGGCGAGCATATGCATAATTCGCTAAGACTCACTATCGACGAAGACAAAGTTGAAGTCACGGCAGATTTAGCAAGTGGCGACCACTATCTCGAAGATATTTATAATATGATTCTGCAGAAAATTTCTTCCGCACCGCCTAAATTTGATCGAATTATAAAAGCTAAAGAATTGATTAGTTTTAAGATTGGCTTACCGATTGGGCTGATACTTGGCGCGGTCGTGACAGGAGCAACGCTGTTCGTGCCACAATTGCGCGAGTTTTACCATAAAATGTTCTTCCTATTCCCGATCCTAGAACTACTGCTTGGCATCGTGATAAGTATTTTCATCGGTGCTATGCGTACTTCGTCCGATTACGCGAAGCTAATTCCGAAAAAGTACGGCGGTTATGATTCGAACACTAAATCAAGCTACTATAACGACGATCTCAAAAAGTTAACCGAAACTAGCGAAGTATTAATTGGCAACAAATCTAACAACTTAACTATTCGTAATCAAATCGCCGCAGCCGAAAAGCGCGCCATCAAACAAATCCCGATTGGACTAGGCGTTGTAGCGGCTGTCTGCTTAGTGGCTTTTATAATTACGCTTCAATAAATCATCCCTGCACTCTTGCACGATGTATAATCAATGCATGACTGTTCTAAAATGGATTGGAATTATTTTAGTCTTATTATTTGGCGGCACAGCTCTGACGGGCGCGCCATTTGTGCCTTCGCGCCGCAAGGAGTTGAAGATTATTTTTAAAGACTTGTATAAATTGGGCAAAAAAGATTTACTAGTCGACTTGGGTTCGGGTGACGGGAAAGTCCTGAAGGCTGCAAGCGAATGCGGCGCCAAAGCTTATGGTATCGAATTGAACCCGATTTTAGTGTTGATTTCAAAAATTCGCTTTATTAGTAATCCACGTGTGCGGACAGTAATGCGAGACTTTTTCCATAGCGATTTACCGGCCGAAACCACGGTCGTTTACGTATTTGGCGATGGGCGCGATATGAAACGGATTGTCAAAAAGGTCGAAGGACAAGCCCGCAAGCTCGGACGTCCGCTCCATCTAATTTCACATGCTTTTGAAGTGCCAGGACATAGGTATGTCAAAAAATGTCGCGCTTATTTTCTATATAAAATTAATCCCTGAGTATAATTTCGCCAGCTAATGGTTTAAGATAGTCCGCATCTTCGGCTGGGCGATACTTTTTGCCTTGATATCCCGCATTAAATCCACGAAATGCACGATAGCATTTACTGCCATTCTGAAGACAGGCGCGTTCACGTTCGATGTGATCATCGCTCCATTTTTGGCGCGCTATATCATAATCCTGATTGCGCTCCTCCCAAAGTTTATGCAGATTATTGGACGATTCTGCAAAAAGCTTATTAATATCCGGAGCCTTCTTGTCCCAGGCTTTGCGTTTGGAAATTTGCTTGACAAAACCATTTTTGAATCTGAGCGACGAGAATGATTCAAGCAAGGTTGGTGCTAGGGCGATCAGTTCGTCTTCCGGAACAGTAATAAATGCCGTGCCATAAACAACATAATATCCAGTTACGTCGGACGGATCATAGCTCATAACCGTACCGGTAAAAATCCCTTCACCATTAGTCTCTTCGGAGAACTGTGACGCGTCGGCGGTAGTTTTAAAAGTAGCGCGAAGACTACTATCGTCCTTAGCCTCAGGCGTTAACGTGGTGACATTGTTATGTATGTCAACCATCTTGAACTCTTTCACTATTGGAAAATGAAAATCGGCATATTCTTCTAGATATGACTGGATATTTTCCGTGTAGCTATTAAATACGCCGTAAAATGTTTCGACTGTACCGAGGCGAATTACTGGTGCATAAGAATATATGCCGTATTTTTCTTGGTTAGTATTTGCGTAACGCTGATAAACATTACGCTCGTCATAGGTGCGCATCAGAGGCTTAGATTGAAGCTGGATAAAGATGCCATAGCGTAGGTCGTCTGGATTATGAACGTATAATACCGAATTTTCATTGCGACCTGTTTTAGACACGATCCAATCTTCTGGAATTCGCATGGTGAAATTATCGTCTTCATAATCGCCGAGCTTGAGGCTTAACGAAGATTTTTCAACAATTAAATTGCTATCTTCAAAATAACCAGCTACGGGCGCTATCCGAATAGCAGTCTGAATCGCCCAGCAGGCGCCCATAAATACAAGCACCATCATTCCCATCGTATTACGGGCGTTCTTGCGAAACTCTGGCGTGGTCAATTTCCAAGTTAGAAAGACTTCTTCAAAAATATTGGTTTTAGTAGTTTTAGCCTTCGGCTTAACCATAAGGATATTCTACCATAGCATTTGATACAATATAAGAAAGGAGCACAATGAAGATTCAATATTTAGGACATTCCTGTTTCAAACTTATATCAGGAAAAGACAGTTTAGTTATCGATCCATATGGCGATGGCAGCGTGGATGGATTGAAGCGCCTACGCACTCAGGCCACTTCAGTTATCTACTCGCATAAACATACTGACCATTATGGCCTAGAATGTGTCGAATTAGTTGACGGTAATCCAGATACTTTTAAGGTTGATTTTGTGCAGAGTTGGCACGACGACCAACAGGGTGCCCTGCGTGGACCAAATCTTATTCATGTAATTACTTGCGAAGGCTACCGAATTGCACATTTCGGCGATTTGGGCTGCTCGCTAGATGAAGATCAAAAGGCTCAACTCTTAAATATCGATGTGATGATGATTCCGGTAGGAGGTCATTTCACGATTGATGGCGAAATGGCTGCAAATATTACGCGCGAAATTGGACCAAAATGTGTAATTCCGATGCATTATCGCGGTAAGGGCTTTGGCTTCGATGTATTGAGCACGGTCGATCAGTTTACGCAACATTTCGACAAAGTGAAAGAAATCGGCAACACATTAACCGTTGACGACAAGATGCCAGCCGTAGCAGTAATGGATTTTCACGAATAATTATTTATAGTCACTTAGGCGGACGACATATTTCCAGGCCATATTGTCGTCAATAATAACGAAGGTACTGGTGTTTTTGCTGGAATAATGATTAATCGGCATATGAACCGAATTATAGACGTCCAGAAGTTCATCAAAATCATTAACTTCAGAAACCTTAATACCCGATAAACTTGGTGCAGCTTTTAAGTCGACAATAATGCTGTCGTAAGAAGAAAGAAGTTTTTTGACGTTCTCGTCAAATTCTACACTAGCTTCTTTGATGCGGCCAACATAATGTGAGGCATAGCCAGCGATAAAGGCGGCGGCAACTAGAATCATGCCAATTATGCGACATGCGAGTAGTACGCTTTCGCTCATCTTCGGAGCAGAAGCAAGGACGGCTTCTTTATTCTTAGCATCTGTGTCGACAGTCACCTCTACAGCCTGCTGCGTGAGCGCTACAGACATACTCATCTCGGACTTGAGTGGAACTTTTTCGGTCATAGTAGCGGAAGTTAGCTCGCCATTAAGAACAAGGGCAATTTTTAGCTTGCCATTAGCAGATAATGAGTAACTCTGTTTGAATTCACGCAACATATCGTTATAAGAATCATAGTCAACTTCAATGGTGCGAGAAAAATTTAATTTTTGAACTTTGTCGACGGTGTTCGAATCTGATTTATAAAGTTCGTAATCACGCGACCAATAGCTTGCGCTGCCTACGCCCTTACTTTCATCGGCGCTAATCGTAGCAATAATGCGATAAGAATAATTGCCCGAAACTGGCTGCGAAAAATTCAAATCATTTTTGAAATTAATATTGAAATGATCAATCAAACTTGCAACATATTTGCCGCCAGCTGGGAGCGTGTCTTTTTCGAAATAATCGTTCGGCTTGAGTTTTACAGTATAGTCAACGACATTGTTGGAAGTTTGGACTAAATCAGCACCGTTATGTGGCGCAAAGCCCAAAACGCACAAAAATACACCAAAAACTGCACATGTGAAAATCAAGATGATCATTAGAATGCGTTTGCTTAAATCGTAGTGTATCTTTTCGTCCATAGACTACTTCGCCTTAAATAATTCGCTCAACCATACAGTTGGAAAGCCGATATATTTATTAATGATAACGACGCGGCCAATTATGCGTGAGCCGCTGGTTTTGAAGGCGTCTTCCCTTTCGTTATGATCGCCTTTAGTAGTAAACCAGAACTCGCCGTTTTTGTTATCAATTTGCGTTACGCGATGAGTGACAATAATCCCCTCATGCTTAAATACTAGTATATCATCTTCCTTGATTTCGTTGGGGGCACATTTCTCTACCATGACAGCGTCGCCGCGAGCGAAAGTTGGCTCCATCGATTCGGAAGCAATCGCAATAATCTGATGCTTGAAGAGGCCAGCCACGAGAGATACGATGACGGCCAAAACAGCAATAGTCGGTACGGCAAGAATGATGCGATTGCGACGATGAATGCGTTTTTGATCTTTGCGATTAGTAAGGTTGAGGTTGTAGGTGAATAGAAAAATCACAACTGGCAAGACTAGTGCCGTAACGGCATAGATAAAATGGCCAAGATTCGGCAAAATCGGTAAGATAAATGGGTATAATTTTACGACTAACTTGTAAATCAACGCCGGTTGTAGGCCAACTTTTAGGCAGAGGTAGCTACAAAGCGTTTCCGTTGCGATAATTGGTAAGAAAATCGTGCAAATAGTGATGAAAATCGCTTCGGC
>JAGCSL010000048.1 GCA_017964115.1 Candidatus Saccharimonadota bacterium | reverse complement strand
TATCGCTAATTACTACGCGATATGGAATACCCATTAAGTCCGCATCGGCAAATTTTTCACCAGTACGGGCACTAGCACGGTCGTCAAAGATAATCTGTTCAGGTGCTTTATCGTGAAGTATTGCGGCTTGTTTTTCGCCTTCTTTACCAATACCTACGAGATAGTATTTATATGGAGCGATTTCTTCTGGCCAGACTAGGCCTTTATCGTCACTAAGTTTCTCGGCAATTACGCCCATTACACGACTCGGTCCAATGCCATAGCTACCCATAAAGACTTTTTGACGTTTCCCGTCTTCATCGTTAAAGCAGAGATCGAGCGCATCAGAGAAGCGATATCCTAAAGTAAAGATGTTTCCGACTTCGGCCGCTTTACATTGCTCAAGGTTCTTCTTGTCGAGGCCGAGATCCGCCAAAACCTCATCGTTATAGACTTCTTCATTGACGGCAATTCCCTTCTCGCGATCGAGATAGATAATATCCTCGCCAACATCGCAAAGCGTTTGGAATTCGTCAGAATACTTACTGAAAGCGCCACCACTTGCAAAAGTACGGAAGGTATCATTACCGATGCCAAGGCGATTAAAGATCTTAATGTAGGCCTGGGCACATTCCTCATAGAACTTATCGTGCTCAACGCGATCTTTACTAAAGCTATACAAATCTTTCATGATAAATTCGCGCGTACGCATAATCCCAGATTTGGCGCGCAACTCGTTACGGAATTTCGTCTGGAACTGATAGGTATAGACTGGAAGATCTTTATAGCTAGAAATATACGACTTCATTAAGCGCGTAAGTGGCTCTTCGTGCGTTGGCGCTAAGCCAAGCTCGCCACCGGCGTTAAGTTTTGTCTTGAACCAGACATCCATAACGTCGTCGCTCCAGCGGTTAGTTGCTTCCCATACTTCTTTCGTTTGAAGTGCAGTTAAGCTTAATTCCTCACCGCCAATGGCATTCATTTCTTCACGAATAACCTGAATAATCTTATTCAGCGTACGCATACCAAGGGGTAGAAAATCATATACGCCCGCCATCTCTTTGTAAATATAACCGGCACGCAAAAGGTATTTCGCACTAATGCTAGCCTCATCGGCTGGTGCGGTTTTTGTGGTTTTGGTAAATGATTGACTTAACTTCATAATTATTATCCTATCATAAAATATTAACTTTACAAAAGTTTTATTTATTATCTGCTATTTTTGGAATAGTTCAAGCGAAATTATCGTATTCATCCATGGATGAAATAAGTAGTTCGCGGCCTTTATTGCCGCCGGCAGAATCGCCAACGATTCCGCGATCAGCCAATTCGTCGATAATTGCCGCAGCGCGACCATAACCAATACGTAAACGACGCTGCAATAACGATGTGGAGATTTTGCCTTCTCGAAGTGCAACCTCAACAGCTTGGCGCGTAATGTCGCCACCGCCGCCGCCCATATCGATACCGACGCCAGCAGAGCCTTTTCCGCCAAGTACGACCTGCTGAGAAGTAACTTCCTCGTTGTAATTGGCTGGAGCTTGATGGCGTAGAAAATCGGTAACTTTAGCAATTTCTGGGTCACTAACAAAAGCACCCTGGACACGCAAAGGTTTGCCCATCATCTCGGTGGTAAGGAACAACATATCACCTGAGCCGAGTAATTTTTCGGCACCGCCCATATCGAGCATAACGCGCGAGTCGGTGTTATTATTTACGGCGAAAGCGATGCGGCCCGGAATATTAGCCTTGATTAAGCCGGTAACGACTTTAACTTCTGGACGCTGAGTAGCAAGCACGAGATGAATACCGGCGGCACGACCTTTCTGCGCTATACGCACAATCAATGTCTCAAGTTCTTTGCCAGCCATCATCATAAGATCGGCCATCTCATCCACGATTACGACAATATATGGCATTTTACCGTTATCGTGTTTTTGCTCATTGCCATCTTCGTCAACAATCGTAGCCGGAGTGCCTTCCTTGGCCATTTTTTCGTTATAATCGGCGATGTTCTTTACGCGCGCTTCCTTCATAGTAGTATAGCGCTGCTCCATCTCCTTGACGGCCCACTGCATTGCACTGAGCGCTTCGGAAACGTTCGTAATTACTGGCGCTAAAAGATGCGGAATTGCGTCGTACGCGGCCATTTCTACCTGCTTCGGGTCGACGATTATTAACTTAAGATCGGCTGGGGAGTTATGATAAAGCATTGACGTAATTAGAGTATTCGTCATGACGGATTTACCAGAACCAGTAGTACCAGCAATTAAAAGATGTGGCATCTTAGCAAGGTTGCCAAGGATTGGTTTACCGGAAATATCCTTACCTACCGCAAAAGCAAGTGGTTTATCGACAATTAGCTTATTCCATTCGCTTGATTTTAAAAGTTCGTGCAAGCCTACGCTGGCGGCTTTATTGTTTGGAATCTCAATCCCGACCGTACGCGTACCTGGAATCGGTGCTTCGATGCGAATCTTGTCTTTTGCAAGGTTTAGAGCAAGATCACGGTCGAGAGTAGCGATTTTACTGACCTTCACCCCTGCGGGCGGGCGAAGGGTATATTGAGTAATACGAGGCCCAACGTTTGCACCTTCAACCTCGACATTAATTCCGAATTGCTCAAGCGTATCTTTAATGATTGCGGCATTATTATGTGTATCGCCAGGATCGGCTGGAGAGCGTTTTTTGTTAAGGAGTTCCATCGACGGCATTTCCCAGTTTGGATCACTAACCGCCAAAAGCGCAGTCGGTTCCTCCGCAACGGGGGGCTTCTCGGAATTAGTCGATTTCTTACCTAATAAGCCATGTCTCTTGTGGTCGGTAATTTCAACATTGGAGTTTACTTTGAAGTTCTTCAAGCCATCATCGTCGCCGTCATCTTCGACACCTCGAACTCCGCTAGCTCGACGCATAACTTTGGCGTTTTTTGCATCCTCTTCGTTTTTACTGGTTTTAAAGATAGAGCTAATTTTACGAAATAGCGCGGCTGGCGTTTCGGCGTACATAAAGAGCGCTGTAATTAAAATTAAAATTACATAAATGAAGATGGATACGCCACCGCCAAGCGACTTTACGGCTACACTATTAAGCCCTTCTCCGATTACGCCACCAGTTGGGTTTGACTGATTATAGCTCGGCACTCCGAAGATACCGCTAAACCAAAAGATCATTAATGCAGAGGCAATCCAAACACTCGCATCAAGGCGATTATTCTGCGCTCGAAAAATCATGACGGCGAGATAAGTTAAAATAGCCGGAAAAAGATAAGTGGTATAACCAAAAATATTTAGAAAGACATCGTTTACATTCTTAAGTACGGGACCACCTTTGCCCATCCAAGTCACAACAAAAACAATCGCAATACAAATCATTAGAAGGGCCATGATTTGGCGCCAGAAACCTCCAGGCAACTCGTGCGAGTTGATTACTTCTTCTGATTTTTTCTTACGTCCACGTTTTTTTGTTGCCATATGGGATTATTATACCATAAAAAATAGGGAGAAAGCATAAGCTCTCTCCCTGTTTTTCGATAACTAGTAACTATTTAAGCAAGTCAAGTACGTTGCTATAGTCGTAATCTTTTAGCGAATCGAGACTGCTGTCTGATTTGCTGTAGTAGCTAACCAAGAGCTGGATAAATACAATAATAAAGCCAACCGTAGCTAGGCCGATGGCAATGAAGCTGGCAATGCGAAGAACCGAAGTCTTACCTTCAGCAATTTGCTTACCAATAAACCAGATAGCGCCTGCACCAATGCAGCAGATTACAGTCGACAAGAAGCTGTCGAGCCAAAGTTGGCCTTGATCGAATACGTATTTTTCGCGGCCGAGCGACATGAGTGAGTAGATAATGATACCGACCATGTTTACGGCATAAACAAGTACAAAGCCTAAGAATACTTTGGAGATGCAACCCCAAGCTTTTTTGGTGGCTTCGACGTCAGTAACTTTCTTTAGGCTGATAAGGCCGAAGATTGCAAATACTAATGCAAAGAGACCGGTCAGTAATTCTCTTGGCGCGCCGGCATTTGAACCCATGAAGCGACCAAAGAACGGAATGCTAAAGTCCCATTTCTTAGTGAAGCCTGCAATAGCAGCAAAGATCGCACAGTAACCGAGGAACATCGCGAGTGCAATTGCCCAAGCGTTTACCGCGGCGAGTTTTTGTTTATCCATTTTTAATTTTGGCATTGTTACCGGATCCACGACCGGCTTTTCATGCGTTTCTGGCATATATAACTCCATTTAGATTATGTCTATAATTCTATTATATACCAAAAATATCCAGTCAATACTGGATATTTTCGGGTTCTTTTTTATGTTTTTAGGCTTTTTGGTCCACGCCCTTCATTGAAAGGCTGAGGCGACCTTTATCATCGATAGCGTCAAGACGAACATTGATTTCGTCGCCAACTTGAATTGCGTCGGTAACCTTCGCAAGGCGCTTGTCGCTAATTTGCGAGATATGAAGCATGCCATCAATGCCCGGAAGAATATTTACAAAAGCACCGAAGTCCTTAATAGAGACAACTTTACCCTTGTAAACTTTGCCTGGTTCTGGCTCCTCAACGAGTGACTTCACCCAGTTAAGAGCTTTTTCGATCTTCTCGGTATCGGCCGCTGCAATTGTTACGAGACCGTTTTCCTCAATGTTAATCTCAGCGCCAGTTTCGGAGGTAATCTTATTGATAGTTTCACCGCCTTTACCAATAATCGTACCAATCTTGTCTGGGTTAATCATGAGCTTCTCGATGCGTGGAGCATATGGACTGAGGTGATCGCGCGGACCATCGAGCACGGAAAGCATATGCTTCATAATAAACATACGACCGTCATGAGCTTTCTTGATAGCTTCAGATAGAACACTAACTGGAAGACCATGAACTTTCATGTCCATTTGAAGCGCGGTAATACCTTCAGTAGTACCGGTAACCTTGAAGTCCATATCGCCGGCAAAATCTTCGGCATCCATCAAATCGGTCAAGACGTATGGCTTATCGCCATCCATCATCAGCCCCATCGCGACACCAGCAACTGGGCGCTTGAGCGGAACACCAGCATCCATCAAGGCGAGACAAGAGCTACAAGTCGCAGCCATTGAAGTGGAGCCATTCTGAGACATAATCTCGGTGACGCTACGGATAGCATATGGAAAATCTTCTTCGCTCGGTAGAACTGGCATGAGAGCGCGTTCAGCAAGATAGCCGTGACCGATTTCGCGACGGCCCGGGCTACCGATACGGCCGACCTCACCAACCGTATAACTTGGCGCGTTGTAGTGATGCATATAGCGGCGAACGCCGTCGGTAACTTCCATAGTATCTACGAGCTGTCCGTAGCTAAGTGGAGCCAAAGTGACGATATTCATAGCCTGAGTGACACCGCGCGTAAAGAGACTGGAACCGTGCGTGCGTGGTAAAATGCCAACCTGGGAACTGAGCGGACGAACTTCGTCGAGCTTGCGACCGTCTGGGCGCACGCCATCTTCGATAATGTGCTTGCGTACGTCTTTCTTAACGGCTAATTCGAAAGCTTCGGAATAATCGGCGCGGAAGTGCTCGTCATAATACTCAGTCTTAGTAGTCATCTTCTCTTCATCGGACATCTTGTCAGTAACGCCAGCTTCCTCGTCGGAAATTTCCTGAGCAAATTCATCATGCATTTGCCACTTAATTTCATCGATTAACTGACCACGTTCGATGGTGTTAGGGACGCGTAGATTGTCACCGAGTTTGCCAACCATCCATTCGTCAACTTTCTTTTGAACTTCTTCGCTCGGAAGGACGAGGGTGTATTCTTTTTCTTCAACACCAACCTTCTCGCGGAGTTCGTTCTGGAGTTTAATTGCTGGCTGAATCATCTTGAGGCCCCATTCAAGACCGCCAATAATAACCTCTTCTGGAACCTCATTGGCGCCAGCTTCAACCATGGTAATACCAGTATCTTTACCAGCAACAACAAGATCGAGATCGGAAGCTTCGCGTTCTTCTGGAGTTAAGAAGGCTTTATACTCACCGTTAACGCGACCGATGCGAAGACCGGCGATTGGACCATCAAACGGAATGCCGGCTAGCATTAAGGCGCTAGAAGCAGCAATCATTGCGATAACGTCTGGGCGAAAGCTTGGATCCATCGAGAGAACCGTAGCGACAACCTGAACTTCTTGGCGATAGCCCTTTGGAAATAGTGGGCGAATTGGGCGATCAATGAGACGGCCGATCAAAACGGCGTTATCGGAAGGTTTACCTTCGCGTTTGATAAATTTGCTGCTACTGATTTTGCCGGCAGCATAGTATTTCTCTTCGTAATCGATAGAGAGTGGAAAGAAATCTTGTACTACAGGCTTAGTACCGACTACGACCGAACCGAGGACGACGGTATCTCCATAGCTTACGAGCACTGAAGAGGTAGTACGAAAACCGACACGATTTACCTCGAGCGTAAGTGGGCGGCCACAAAAATCAGTTTCCACCTTGAAAGTTTTCTTTCCGCTGGGATTTATAATATCCATATATTTCCTTTCTTCGAGAAAATAATAAGTATCCGTGGCCGTAGCGTAATACTACCGCGATGGGTATCTATCATTTTCTCGATATTTGATACTGTATATATTATATCACACTATCTTACCCCTGTTTAACACGAGATAAACATTGACTTTTTAAGTTGTTTGTGATAAAATATCGAATGGTATTCTAATTCTATGCTGGAATACGGTAGTGCCGTAGAAGGGAGTGGTGATATGGCATTTAAACTAACGCGCGTTATTGACGGAGATACGTGTCAGGAGATCCACATCCTCGGAGAGGACAGTACCTTTCGAGACGAGGATAAGATCTTGGAAATCTGGGGAAGAGTACGCAAGAACCGTAACGCTTTCCTGCTGATCGAAGTGGGAGATGGTCACGAATTCGTGCTGAAAATCTTCAGTGACACCGTGCAACCCGTCGAGCCGAATAAGACTATCTGGGCAAGCAAGCTCGTAGTCGATTCGGCACTGCTTAAGGGTATCGACCCGACTCAGGGCCTGTGGATGCCGATCAAGAGGCAATTCAAGAAGGTTGTCGAGTTGAGGAACGAGATCAAGAAGCAGGAAGGCATCGCTCAGAGATCTCGCAGCGAAGAGCGCCGCAAGGCGGCAAAAAAGGCTTTGCGCGAACGTAAATCTGAGCTGAAGGAGTTGCTCGCTGACGGGAACACCCATGAGGATGGGCTCTTTATCACTTTCTTGGCTGGACCTAACCCGCTGGGAGGTAAACGCCACAATCTCGTTGTGCTCGATCTGATGACGAACAGCTGCATGCGTGAGGAAATCCGCATCGCTACCGAATCGAAGACTGAGGACAAGGGCGAGATCGCTGCAATAATTGATAAGGAGTTCGCTCGTCGCTCTGCGACTGCCCAGCGTTGCGCCGTCGCGAAATTGGCCGAAAAACTGGTTCAGCGTTCTGAGGAACCTGCACTGAACGGCTATGAGCTGAAACAGTTGTCGCTGGACTTCTGCGATGCTCTGGAAGAACAGATCCTCAGTGATGAGGTTGCGAGACGTCAATAACGCGCACTGTAGTGGGGGGCCAAAAGCAAGATTGCTGGAGGCCCCTTTTTTCCTACCGTTTTCCCAACAAAAATCTGACTCTTTACGGAGTCAGATTTGAATAGCGATATTATTTGCGAAGACCGAGTTTTGCAACGGTAGCTTTGTAGCTCTCGAAATCGGTGCGCTCAAGATACTTGAGAAGCTTCTTGCGCTGACCAACCATTTGAATCAAACCGCGCTTAGCCATAAAGTCATGCTTGTTAGCCTTGACGTGCTCGGTGACTTCTTTGATACGTTCAGTCAAAATCGCAACCTGCACCTCTGGGGAACCGACATCCTTATCACTGCGGGCGAGCTTCTTGATCGCCTTAGCCTTGTTATCTTTTGTAATCATATTGGGCTTATTTTAGCACAAAATTAAAGATGATGCAACAATTCTTAAGGTGTTCGACCTACTATTCGTCATTCGCCGTTTATCTTACAACTACGAGAGTTATATAAACGGGGACCATATAGGCTTGGGCAAATAGTAAACAATACCCACACGCCTTAAGGATGTCTAAGCCGCCATTATTCATGCAAGATAAGGTATCTCCCGCAGAACATAATTGACCGCCGTTGTGGGCCATGTTCATGAGAGCCCCCAGAATAGCTCCGGCGATAATGGCAAAATACAAAGACAATAACACTGTCGCTGGGTTACCGCCGTTGTATTTAATGCATTTCCGTACGGATAATACATTAATAACTATCGTTATGATTGGTCCAACAAAGCTAAGCGCAAAAAAGATTATCAGCCAAGGGCTAAAATCTAGCCCAACAAATGCGGCCGCTAATATGAAATCCAAGATAAAAGCTGCGATTGGAATTTTTTTCAAGTTAATGCCCCGCCGTTGTTAAAACTTATTATCGTTTCTAGCTCTATCGCTAATGTTTTTATTTTATTTATTATTCATATATTTCACAAGTGCGGAGCGGAGGTCCTTAACTGGCAATACGAATTTGTCTTTGATTGTAGCGGGGCCGATAGCATTCTTAAAACCGAGCTTTTTCGCCTCAGCGATACGACGATCCGGCGCAATTACGCTACGGATTTCACCTCCTAGACCAATTTCGCCAAAGACGACAATCTTTTCGTCTAACTTGCGACCAGCGGCGGCGCTAGCAATCGCCATACAAATGGCGAGATCGGCGGCAGAATCGTTTAGGCGCAAACCGCCGACGACGTTAATGAAGATGTCCTTATCTTGAAGGCTTAATTTGGTGCGTTTTTCGAGCACAGCGATTAAAAGATTGAGACGGTTTAGGTCAAAGCCAGACGCCGTTCGCTTTGGATAGCCAAAGTTGGTTGGATTAACTAAAGCTTGAATTTCTACCAGTAGCGGGCGTGCACCTTCAATAGTTGCCATAATGATGCTGCCGTCGGTATTTTGACGCTCAGAAAGGAGCGCTTCGGACGGGTTTTTAACTTCGGTCAAACCTTTATCGGCCATTTCGAAAATAGCTACTTCAGTCGTGGAGCCAAAGCGGTTTTTGACGGCACGTACGGTTTTGAAGCCACCATAGCGATCGCCCTCAAAATTCAAAACAACATCAACGAGGTGCTCAAGCACTTTTGGTCCAGCCAAAGTGCCATCCTTAGTAACATGACCAACAATTACAACGGCCGTATTGCTACTTTTGGCGGCGCGAATAATGAGATTGCCGCAATTACTAACCTGACTGACCGTGCCTGGAGCAGAACTAATTTCGGCCAAACTGAGTGTTTGGATTGAGTCTACAATTACAAGCTCATAATCTCCTTCTTCGATAGTTTTAGCAATGTCGTTGCCAGAAGCGGAACTGGCAAAATGGAGCTTGTCCGAGCTGGCACCTAAACGCACAGCGCGCAGTTTGACCTGCCCCGCCGATTCCTCGCCCGAAACATAGAGCACATTGTGTCCAGAATTAGAAACTTTGGCACAAATTTGCATTAAAATAGTCGACTTACCGATACCTGGCTGGCCAGCAAGCAGACTGACGGAACCAAGTAAGATACCGCCACCAAGTACCGTATCAAAATCGGGGAACCCAGTTGAAAGTCGGCTACCTGCATCGGACGGTTCGATGGTGTTAATAGAAACGGCTTTGAGCTTTTTGCCCGATACTGCACCGCGCGCAAGCGCTCCTTTTACCTCGGATTCAGATTGGACTACTTGCTCGAGAAGAGTGTTCCATTCGCCACAATTCTCGCAGCGACCAGCCCATTTCGCAAAGCTAGTACCGCAATTTTGACAGACATACCTCGACTTTTGTTTTGCCATATTTATAGTTTAGCACGGAGTTAACATAGGCATAAGCGTAAGCATAATGTAATTGACTTTTTAAAGTGTTTGTGGTATAATTAATATATTGCCTAGTTGCAAAGTTCATTAAAATTTTATCCGGAAAATTTAGCGAACTCTACAACTAGTTGGGAGGAGTGATATTAAATGAAAAGGTTGTTTCTTTTAATCGCAACAATTTTGATGGGGCTTTTTGCCACTACTGGCTGCGGTTCGACTGCAGCAAAAGCGGAGAATGACGAGGATAGGCTGGTCGTTACCCCGCCACTCGATCTTCAGCAGACCACAACCCAGCACAAGCTGGACGCATATGAACGTTTCATGGCAGCGGGCGGTAAGATGACCGCTTTTAGCAACAGCGATCTGCAAACTTTCGATCTCAACCAGTTCCTAGACACATTGGGCTTGGACTACGTAGTCAAAGATAGCCATATCATTATTACGCCAAATGTGCCTTATTTCCCTGACGACGACTTTGAATATGTGATCAACTTCGAAGGAGACATAATTCGCGGACATGATCTATATGTGGGCAACAATGACAACGAAAGGTGGTCAATGACCGAACATTACGATTCGGCGACTGATTTTATCTTTCAGACTTCGCTCGATAAGCAGGTCTATCAGATTGGTGCCGACGAGTTTGACTACATGTACCGCAATCTTCGTATCCTGACGACACCCGTCGAACTGATTCGCGAGGTTAATGAGGCGATTGATGCCGAATTAGCCTATACTGGATAAAATCTCGCAGAAACGCTCGGACCGGAACCGGGCGTTTTTCTATTGTTGCACTATTCAATTTTTTATTATATAATATTAGATGTCACTATTGATGCACTTTAAATTCCTAGCGTTTTTTAGTGCGTCTTTTTTGTGCAAAAGGGAGGGGTATAAACTTGAGAAAACTGTTAATTGTTCTGCTGACGTTTCTTTTCACTCTGTGCGGATGCGCGCAGACAAGCGCAAGTCCCGCCGCGTCAACTACCAGCACTATTCCGGACTCGAACATCAATCCTTTCGAAGACCAACTCACCGAGGATGACTACGTAATTCCGGATGTCGCATTAGCTTGGCAAGAACGCAATGCGCCGCTTTTCCTGCGCGAAGATTTCTTCGACCCGTATACATATGGTGACGGTGAAGATACTTACACCGACTTTAGCGCAGCAATGGCAAGCATTGAAATCGATGCGAGCTACGATCATGAAAACAACATCATAACGATCACTCCCGAGCGCGAGCTTGGACCGATCATGTTTCAATTCACGCTCTACTGTATCCCAGTCGAGGAGCTCGGAGTCTACGTATGTTGCGAATATCTCTACGAATTCATGCACACGAACAGCAACAACGATGAGTGGGTATACTCTTTCTCCGAGTCTGAGCCGCCCAACGATAATACTGAATTCTACATAGTTCTGGTTGACGGCGTAGAGGTTTGGCTGACTGACAATGTGTTTTACGAGGTAGATTCAACTATCGCAACAATGATGTTGATCGGCAACGAAGAGCCCACTTTCGTAAACGACGCCACTATCACAACGCTTTGAAGAAAAAAGCCTCGCGCCAGCAATGGTACGAGGCCTTTTTATTATTCAATTATTATTTAATCACTTCGTCGATAATGCCATATTCTTTAGCATCTTCGGCCGACATCCAATTATCACGATCCATGTCTTTTTCGATAGTTTTGGCATCTTTACCAGTGTTTTTCGCCATCATATCGATCAAGATTTTTTTGAGATAAATGCCTTCCTTAAGGGCAATTTCTTGGTCCGTAATCTTACCCTTAGTGCCGGAACTTGGCTGATGAATCATGATACGCGAATTTGGCAAAGCATAGCGCTTCCCCTTTGCGCCAGCCGAAAGTAGCATAGCGCCCATCGATGCCTGTAGGCCGATACCAATCGTCTGTACGTCTGGCTCGATATAATTCATCGTATCAATAATGGCAAGACCGTCATAGACCGAACCGCCAGGAGAATTGATGTAAAGTTTAATATCTTTCTTAGGATCCTCATAGGCTAGATGTAAAAGCTGTGCTATCACAATATTTGCCGTTTGCGGCGTGACCTCATCGCCCATGAAAATGACGCGCTCCTTGAGAAGTCGCGAATAAATATCATATGCCCGCTCGCCGCGATTGGTTTCTTCGACAACGGTCGGCACTAAATAATCTTCAACATTCTTCATGCTTCTATGATATATGCTTAGCACTCACAAGTCAAGAGTGCTAAATTACTTGGTTGGATCTTCGACTTTTTGAATGCTATTACTGTTGATGCTGCGATATAGCTCGCTAGAGTGCGCGATTTTTTGATTATATTTATCGACATATTCGTTAGCCTTGTCGACCAAATCAGACAGATCCTTATAGTCTTTATCAAGATTTTTTTGGCGCGCGACTAGCGCTGCTCTATCCCGATCAAAATCCCATTGGCTCGTATAATAACTTCCGGAAGCACGACGATTGAATTCCGAAATATCTTCAGCTAACACTTCGGATTTTTTGCGGTAATCTGCCGTCTTTTTTTCGATTTGCTGCTTCATTTGATCAATCTTTGCGGCTAAATCTTCCATTTCGCGCTTCAGCTCAGTGAATTTGCCATTATATTGATCATAATAGGCGACAACTTTAGCGTGATTTTTAAAGATGCTTCGATAGTGCTCTTTGAGGCGTTGCGGTAATTTATCGACATCGATTTGCGTACCGATAATCGAATGTAGCTCGTCGACAAAATTTTCAGCCGTATAGGTCTTCATGTGGTCGGCAAGCGTATCTTTATTTTGTTCATAAGTCTCGCGTAAAACCGGCTCAAGCTCATTTTTAATCCAGGAGCGTTCGCGTTGCCAATCGGCATGTAAAAGTTCATGCGCCAATACCGCTTCTTTAATTCCATCAAGCTCGGCGTTGTCGACGTTAAAAACATAAATGTGCCAATCATAATAACAACCTAAAACCGATGTCTCGGTGGCTGAGTTTGGGCAATTTTGATTAAACTCTTCCGAATTTTGAAGTTCAGCAAAAGAGGCTTTTACTATACGCTCGCCGCGACCGGTGAGTTCAATATTTGAGATAGTTTGAGACATTTCCGTACTTGGCTGATAAGAAAAACCAAGTATCCAATCATAAACCGCACGATAATCGACGAAAAATGCAATCAGGGCACCAATAATAAAGGCGGCAAGGCAACCAAGAATTCGCCCTAGCTTCTTTTTGGGCTTTTCTTCTACTGGCGCCGCCTTGGCGTCTGCCTCCATGCTGACATCGGCATTAAGCGGCGGCTTGCTGTCCGGCTGGTTGTCCATTGGTGCTTTGTATTTTTTGATCGATAGCATCCATAATAGCTTGAATTGACGGAATCACTTGTTCGTTCAAGAATGTACTTTCGTCAGTATATATCTGCGATGGGTGGATTTCGCCCGTTCCGCAAGTTGCAGTATAGAGTTCTGGTATCTCCTGTACGCCAGGGTCATCATGTAGGTGATCCTCAATGTCGAATGCCAAATGTTCAGTGAACTTTCGGTCAACAAAACGAGCCGTATGACTGAGCCATTCTGAGCGTTTTTGCACATTTTTCATAATAAATTCTAGACGCTTTTTCTGTAGGCTGAGCGATTGCTGTCTTAATCCAATGTTATTCGCAAATTCGTCAAAACGGTAATTCGAGTATAAATAGTCGACAACATCTTGCGGGCAGGCTGGAATATTCTCTTGACCATCCAACAGAAACTCTTGTTTAAAGCCATCTTCGGTGCGCTTAAACATCTCCCTGAACTGCTGAAAGTCCTGACGGCAGGTCGCGGCGCTTTCGGCATAAAGTTGCGAATGCCATTCGAACCTATCCGCCAAATCGTCGCGTGATATTTCACGACTATCGATCATCGTACGCAGCTCTTCAGTAAAATCGTGATCCAAAGCTTGGGCGATTTTCGTCTCGAGGTCTTTCGATCTTTGTTCGAGTATAAGCGCATAACCCTCGCGTGTTAAGCCTCTTCTTTCTAGTTCGCTTTGCGCGCGCGGGTTAATTTCCCTATCGCTGCGTAAGGTAGCAATTCTTCTGCGGTTTGCTTCTAGGGTAGTTCTGAGTTCCTGAACGATTTGAGATATCTTTTCAGCCTCAATTGCTTCTTGTAGTTGTTCAGGAAGCTCCTCAATTGGCGTTTCGGACCTTAATAATTCTGCATGATCCTTAAATTTCTTCGAGAACCCGTCATACTCACTAATCTGCCTCTTCTTCTCGGCAGCGGCGCGCAGATTTCTATAGTAATCGTGTAATTCTTTTCCGCGCCAACTAAATTGTTCTACAGCTTCCCAGTCAACATCACCTTCATGTCTATCAAGGTCAAGATTTTCCCATATTTCCGACATAGGCGCATTGCTATCAAGGTCATCGAGTACGCTTAAAGTTGCTTCTACGCTTAGTATTCCGCCGACAATTGGCGGTTTTCGTTCGCGCATTTCCTTGGTTCCATTATAACCTTCCGCCGCTATCTTCTCGCGCGCATATCGACGCAATAATGTCTTACTGCCAAAAATATTAATTTCGTTAATTATGCGATAGCATTCCGCAGTGGATGTGATAGATTCGAGATCCTGAACCATATCATACTTTGTCTGATACTGTCTGACAGCCTCTTCGTCGCCGTTCGCTTTTGCGGCCGCTATCATCTCTTCGTACATCGTTTCCATTTCGGTCAAGATGCCGAGTTTCGTCTGAGGACGTTCCTCTTCACTTATGCCAGCAACATGACCAGAGTAATCATCATATATCTGGTACGCTTCTTCCTGAGTCATGAAGCGACCAACGCTTGGACATTCTTGGAAAAGATCTAGATTTTTATCAACAAAAATCACACGTTCGCGACGGTCTTCTGGAACTTGATCAAGTGCCTCTTTACGATGTGGCGAGGAGCGCACAAGGCTCAAGAAATTATATTCGTAAAACTTATTTTCAGCTTCTTCTTGCTGAGCCTCCTGCTCCTCGTAGGCGCGCTTCTCTTCGATTGCCGCTTCACGACGGCTTTGGTAATTCTCCCGAATAGACTGGATAATTTCAGATGCTTTGCTGGAAATAATACGACCAATGCGCGCAATCGCAGACTCGTGACTATTTTCACGCTCAGAGTTATCTGGTGGTTGCATATTATCCCAACCGTTCAATGCGCCGTTCGGTTTGAGCCCAATCTCAGCATTCGTCATTAAAGTATTACTCCTAGCTAGTTTTCTGAGTAATATTATACACGAAAAAGCTTATTCTTTGGCAATCGAGAGAGAATATTGGCCTTTTTTGTATTCAATTTTTGCTATATCGCCTTTTTTGAGTTTTTCGGCAAGCATGTTGTCCGCAATAAGGCTTTCGATATTATCTTCGATTTGGCGACGAAGTGGACGGGCGCCGTTTTTAGCATCATAACCGTCCGCAATGAGTTGTTTTTTAGCTGAAGGCATCAGCTTAAGACCGACAGATTTGGTAGCAAGACGCTTCTTAAGGTCTTCAATCATATTATCGAAGATAGTCTCGACATTCTTCTCACTTAAAGCATTAAACGTAACGATTGAATCGAAGCGGTTGACGAGTTCTGGGCGCATTAATTTGCGCAAGGCTTTCATTGCGCTAGCTTCGTTGGCAGCATGTTCAGCTTCGAGCGCTTTGGCGTCTTTCTTGGTTTTAACTGCAAAGCCCATTTCGCTTTCACGGTACATTTCTTCAGCGCCAAGGTTACTAGTAAGGATAACGATAGCGTTATTAAATTTAACTTTCGTGCCGTGGCCATCCGTAAGCGTGCCATCTTCGAGAATCTGCAACAAGATATTAAAAACGTCCGGATGAGCTTTCTCAATCTCATCAAACAGAACTACGGAATATGGGCGATGACGAATTTGTTCCGTAAGCTTGCCACCATCGTCGTAGCCAATATAACCAGCCGGCGCGCCAACTAAACGACTCACATTATGCTTCTCGCCGAATTCAGACATATCAATCTTAATTAGAGAATCTTCACCACCAAATACCTCACGAGCAATCACTTTGGCGAGCTCAGTTTTACCAACACCGGTTGGACCCATAAAGATGAACGAACCGATTGGGCGATGTAAGTCGGCAATACCAGAGCGACCACGACGAATAGCCTTACTAACAGCTTTAATAGCCTCATCTTGTCCGATAATATCTTTACTGAGATGTTTTTCGAGGTTTACTAATATTTCTTGCTCAGATCCATGTACGCGGCTGACTGGAATGCCGGTTTTTAGACTAATGGCAGTCGCTAAATCGTCGGACGTTACAGCCGGAGCTTCATCGAGCTTTTTGTTCTTTTTCTCGAGCTTTTTAATTTCTTCCTCAAGTTGAGCGGCACGAGTTTTGTACATGGCGGCTTTTTCGTAATCTTCTTTTTCGGCTGCAGCTTCAATTTTTGCTTCTAAATCGGCAAGCTCAATCTTGTTCTTTTTATACGCGCTGCCACCTTTTTTGTCGAGCGAAACCCGCGCAATCGCACTAGCCTCGTCGATTACATCGATGACTTTATCTGGCATAAAACGGTCAGAAATGTAGCGTTCAGAAAGTGTAATTGCCTCTTCAAGAATTTCATCCGAAATCGTTACCTGATGATATTTTTCGTAATGGTTTTTGATACCCTTAAGAATGCGCAGAGTAATTGTCGGTGATGGTTCGTTAACCATCACAGTCTGAAAACGACGCGCGAGAGCCTTGTCTTTTTCGATACCCTTGCGATATTCATCGAGTGTGGTTGCGCCAATCAATTTTAGCTGATTACGCGCCAAGGCTGGCTTGAGGATGTTGGCAGCATCCATACTACCTTCGGCAGAACCGGCTCCAGACAATAAATGCAACTCGTCGATAAATAGAATGACCGAATCATCGCCAGTCGCTTCGTCAATAATACCTTTAATGCGCTCTTCGAATTCGCCACGAAATTTCGTACCCGCGACAACTGAACTTAAATCGACTTGGAAAATCTTTTTGCCAATTAGGCGGTCTGGCAC
>JAGCSL010000047.1 GCA_017964115.1 Candidatus Saccharimonadota bacterium | reverse complement strand
CTTTGTGGGCTACTGGATAAAAAGCCAAAAATTCTATTCTGCTATCATTTTAGCTCCCGCCTTAATGCTTGTGGCGCGCGAAGGAGTCTCCGGGTTTACTGACACGCTATATTTGCTTAGGGGATTCTTTTGCGCTGCAATCGTCGTCGCTCTACTACTTGGCACGTTAAGGAGCTGGAAACTACGTGGCCTTTCCATTGCAGCAGCAATAATTTTTGGCATTATCTTTACAGTAATATATGCGCCTAAGCCAGAAGATTATATTTTTAGTCTTTCTTTTGACGTCGCCAAGTATGGCATCACGACCGAAAAAGAATGGAAAGTGGAATCTGATTTCGGTGAGCGTGCCACTCTTGAAGCAGAACCCGCCTATGACGATGAGGGAAATGAAACGGGTGAAACTTTTTACTATTTTAAGATTCGTGGCAATGGTTACGATTTTGGTACGCATAGTTTCAAATTTATTGCTCCAGACGAAGAACGCAACTGTACGCTCGAAATTGTAGAAAAAAATATCTCTAATCAAGAACTTATCTGTGAATAGTCGGAACGTAGCTTGACTTTTTGGGCTATTTCGGTTATGCTAAAAGTACCAATAGGTCAAAAATAAACAGGTAAAACAAAAATGAAAAAACAAACAAGAGTACCATTGTTGTTGGCGGGCTCGTTGTTGTGCCTTGGGGCGCTATTTTTCCCAACGGCCTCCGTGCATGCCGACGACGTAACATATACTATTAAAGAGCCAGTTATAAACATTAATAAAGAAGATAAGACAGCTTCAATATCAGTCGAAATCCAAGACGAGGTAAATGGCATTAACGGGTGGACGCAGTTTACTCCTGTTAAAAAACCGGACACCCCTCAGACAGACGGAAATGGAAATATCATCATCACCGAAGAGGGCCCAGTCCAGGGCAGTTTTTCATGCCCGATGGGTGTTAGCTACGACTGTCGTTTAAAGCCAAGAACCATTTCCTACTCCTTTAGTAATCTCCAAGCGGACTACACTTACGGCATAAAGAACATTCAATATAAAAATAATAGCAACGAAAAAATCTCAATCCCTGGCAAAATCCTTTTCCGCCTCAACGAAGGCGTCACTGAGCAGTCGGTTTATGTGAAAGAAGAAGAAATAACCGATCCGGGCACGGATATCGGCACTCCTCCTGGACCGATTTCGGAAGATCCATTCCTCACGGAAGAGCCATCAGTCATTACTAACCAACAGGGCACTGCTAGCGGCATCAAATTCACTATGCAAGATGAAAAAGCTGGCATTAAGACGATTAATTACGTTCTAGAATCCACCAAAACAGATCCTAATACGGGCGAAAAAACTACTTCCTCGGTTCCGAAAAACATTTCTCGCGATTGTGACACTAGCTCTACGAAAAGTTGTGAAGAGCAATACGCTGAACCATTTGTAGTCGAGATTCCATATGAAGAGCTTGAAGAGGGAGCAGAGTATCGTATTTACAACCTCGCGCTCATTGCGCCAGACGGAGGTGATACTTTGGTTGACGGAGAGATGACTTTCAATGCTACGGACGGCATAAAGAGCAATACGTTCAAGGTTATGGGAGGTACTTCGACCGACCAGGAGAAGACTACTGAAAACGATAATCAGACCGCCTCTTCGAATCAAAAGGTTTCCAATCCAAAAACCCTCGATGCTATGCCGATTGCGCTTGGTGTGCTACTTGCTTCATTCGCGGTTGCTTTCGGTCTTAAGCACAATTTTGCTCGCCGTTAGTATAGTATAATTGAGAGTAATGAAACTCTTACTCCATACCTGTTGTGCACCCTGTAGTGTCTATTGTATTAAAAAACTACGCAGTGAGGATATTGAGCCGACGCTTTATTGGTATAACCCCAATATTCATCCCTATGCCGAATACAAAGCGCGCCGTAATTGCCTGCGTGAGTACTCTAAAACTGTTAAAGTTGACCTTGTTGAAGACGACGCCTATGGCCTAGATGAGTTCGTCTGCAACACTTATGATAAAATCGCAACTCGTTGCCAGGAGTATTGTTATCCAAAACGTCTCCGTCAGGCCTTCGAATTTGCTAAAGATAACGATTTTGATGCCATTACGACAACCCTACTTTACAGCATTTATCAGCAACACGATTTTATTAAAGAATTGATACAAAATCTATCCAACGAATACGGAATCGAATTTATTTACCGAGATTTTCGTGAAGGTTGGCAAGAAGGGCAAGATGAAGCGCGTCGTATTGGTTTATATATGCAAAAATATTGTGGCTGCGTTTTCTCTGAAGAAGAATCGGGAATTGGCCGCGAAATTGGTCGTACTCTCAAAAAACAGGGTATATCACCGACTAATGCTAATGTGCGCAAAATCATCGAAAATAATAAAGATAATGGACTCGTCCGGCCGGATAGATTAGCTCAAAATATCCGCGCCAGGCAGTCAAAGGAGTAATATGGACAAAGATCAACTTGCTGGCAACTCGGATCAAGCAACCGATTTCCTTGGCAATACGCAAAGTTTCGATTGCATGGGCTGTGCGATTGCTAATAGGAAAATTGAGGCGCCCGGTGGTCTCATTTACGAGGGTGACCATGCCGTTATAGCGGGCGATCCGGAAGTTCCCATTCCAGGGTTTCTTATCGTCAATGCTAAACGACACATCAGATCTTTTTCGGAACTTAATTCGGCCGAACGCCATGAAATAATCGACGTCG
>JAGCSL010000046.1 GCA_017964115.1 Candidatus Saccharimonadota bacterium | reverse complement strand
TTTCGAGATAAATTAGACCGACGTTATGCAGGCTGGAGGCATTATTATCGAGCGACTGGGCGATTTCGAAGCATTCAATGGCCTCTTTGTAGTGCTTCTCTTTAGCATAAAGAATGCCAAGACGGTTGTAGGCGGCAGCATTCTTCTCGTCGAACTTTAGAATTGTTAGAAGGGCTTTTTCGGCTTTGAGCGGCTTACGTTCGCGCATGGCACTCTGAGCTAAGCTCCAAAGCTTCTTCATCTGTGGGGTTTTGTTTGGATCCTCTTCTTCTTCGGTTGGCTCAGTGCTGTAATTGGGGATAAAAAATGCCGTAAAGAATACCAGCACTAAAATGAGAATTGCTGCAAGCATATACGTATTATACCATACCGGCTAACGGTATAATAAGTGATCCATGATGGCATCTTTTTTAGAACTGAATTCGCTAGTTAATCTGCCATTAAAATGTTGATATGTATTTTCGCCGGAAAGATGGATTGTATACTCATCTTGGCCAATAATGTCATGGTAGACGTAGTTTATGGCCATTTCTGGCGAATCTTCCTCCTCGACGACTACATCGAAAGATATATATTCATTAGGAGTATCTTCAATATAGATACGACCTTGATGTCTATTTGCGTTAAGGACGGCTTTTTCGTTGAGCTTTTTAACCTCTATTTGCAAAGTATCGACTGGGATTTGCTCGTCGTCTAGTTTGCTATAGATTTTGAGCGTCTCGCTATAATCTTCGTAAAAACTTGCTTCTTCTGCACTGGCAATTTGCTCGTCGGTCATGAGGGCGGATTGTTTCCAGATAGTCGGCGTAATCAATAGTCCGATTGCAACAAGAATTACTCCAATCGCGACTGCGCCATAGATAATGATTTTTTGTCTTTGCATTCTATAGCCCCTTTAATGTTTTGGTTTGATCTATCTGATTAACACGAATACCATACCACTCGGAGTAACCAGAGAATTTACCAGTATTTTTGCGTGGGTGTATTTTCTTAAAAGTTCCTTTACCAATTGGGCCACCGCCGTCGTAAGTTACGACGTAATCTTTATATACCTCGCCAACAATGGAAGTGTGCCGCCATGAGCCGTCACGGAAGAAAGCCATAACGTCCCCGACCTGAAGATCTGTAACCTTGGTTATTTTCTTTCCATGTTTTGCTAGTTTTGCATATGATGCTGAACTAGAGTAGAAGGGGAGGCTGGTGCTTTTGCGGAGGATATCTACTGTAGCATTGCAATGGGTGCGAATTTTCTTTGGATTTTGCAGTACTTTATCGATAACTTTCGTAGAGTTGTATGTTTGGAAATTGCTAGGTGGGCCATGACGTAAGTCTGGACATTTATAGTAAAACGCATCACTTCCAGGCCATTTGCGATAGTGTGGGTTTTCTTGTGAATAGCTGTAATAATTATTGTAGTCTGGACCCCAAATTGTCCATAAGCCTAATACATACTCAGCGACTGCTTGAAAATCAGCTGCAGTTTTAATCTTGGCTTTTTTGGGATTACCGGCAAGTTGGGCGAAAATGCCACCGAGACTTTTGACGTATGCTGTGTATCCGCCTTTTGACGCCATGAAGGATTGGTAGTTACTGCAGCCAAACTTGCTTTTATTGGCATCGATTATCTTCTGTGTCGCTTCGGTGAATTTGCCCTTTCGCTTATAATTTCGTTCCGTGGAAGGCACGTCGGCGATTTCCCAGGTTTCACTTGGCACGGTGACGGTAAGTTTAGCCGTGACAACAGTTGGTGAAGTTTTTATATCTGAAATATCGGCGTCAGCTAGGACAATGCCATTAGTTGGCGCCTTGGCAAAAGTAAGCTTGTTGCGAGCATAAACGGTGACGGTGGTTGAGCCTTCTTTGATGCCTTTGATTTGGCCGGCTTGAGTAACGGTAGCAATTTTAGTATTGGCCGATTCCCAGGCAAGGGTTTTATCGACAGCATTGCTAGGAACGATGGTTGCTTTGACGGTAGTAGTTTTGCCCTTTTTGACCTCAACTCTACTTGAACTGAGAGTAATGGATTTTACGGCAACAGGTTTCTGAACGTACACTTTGACTTCTTTGGAAATGCCCTCTGGCGATGCGACAGTGATAGTAGTCTCACCTTCTTTTTTGGCGCTGATATTACCGTCTTTATCCACGGTCACAGTGGATGGATCGGCTGAGGTGAAGCTGATGGTTTGGTTTGCGGCGTAATCTGGGATAATTTTGACTTTAAGTTTAGCTTTTTGACCGGCTACAATTTTGACTTGCGATACTACGGAAATAGCGCGGACCTTTTGGCGATCTGGACTATTTGGATCAACGCTCGGGTCACCTGGTGCTACGTCAGCACTGCCAGCCCTGCCGGCATCTTCCCTGCCTTCTAGGGCGTTAATAATGAAGTTCGTTATTGCGAATGCCGCCAAGGTGACTACGAGACCAATAATGGCATAAGTGATAGTGCTTTTAGCGTTCTTGATTTTATTCGAGTCGCCAGTGGATATCATATAACGTACGCCG
>JAGCSL010000045.1 GCA_017964115.1 Candidatus Saccharimonadota bacterium | reverse complement strand
GATAAATGGGTATAATTTTACGACTAACTTGTAAATCAACGCCGGTTGTAGGCCAACTTTTAGGCAGAGGTAGCTACAAAGCGTTTCCGTTGCGATAATTGGTAAGAAAATCGTGCAAATAGTGATGAAAATCGCTTCGGCGCTCACGAAAGATGATTCATGTAGCGTAAATAATACGTTCATTGCGATTGTGAGTGTTGTAAATATTACAACAGGTGCCCGATTGCGATAATATGAGTGAAATATCACATAGCGTAAGACTTCTGTGGTGATAGATATTAACAGAATGGGCAAAAAAATGCCTAAAATTTCGCCTACATCTAACGAGAATGAGCTCCGCGTGAAGCCGAGTAATAAACCCAGTGTAAAGGCAATTATCGCCGTAAGCATGACGCAGGCGATAATTATGCGTGAAACGTATGATTTTAGATAATGTTTGTCGCGATGAAAGCCGAGTAGGCAGCCGGCGGCGACCAACAAAATACCAAGCACCACGACGAGATAGTACCCTTTGATGCTTGGTAAAAGATTTAAGAAGAACAGTGCAAAGACAAGTATAGCTACAGCAAAGATAGCTTCCAGAATGTAAACTAAACGTTCATTCCGCTTAATGCGCATGCATTATTTTTCTGCTTGGCTGAAATTGAGGGAGGCAGATAGATTTAGATTTAGTTCTTTTTCTAGTGGGAGGACTTTATGGTCATCTGGCATTTCATAGGCAACACGGACCATTACGACCTTGCGATTGACGCCAGTGGTTGGCAAAAGCGCGGAGGTGATATCGGTGGCGCTATGATCAAAAGTCATATCGTCATAAGTTACGGTATAGGAAACATAGTCGGATTCAAGAGGACTCAACTCAGACATCTCGAGGCTATCGAGAATGGCATTATATTGACCGTCATTGACGACGTCCATTTGGAATAGATAGTATTCACCTGGCTTCTTTAGAGTAATATCGTAAGACATGCCAGTATCGGTAATAGTCTTGGAGTTTTCCTTAACGCTACCTTCACCTAGCTCATAACTATCTGGATTGAAATGGACGCTCCAGCGGTTAGTGCCGACTGTGGCCATACCATTGATATTGAGCTTTTGCGAATAAGCCGCAAAACCGATTGACATGAAGAGAACGGCGAAGGCTAATACGCCAATGACCGCTAGCTGTACATTCTTCTGTTTTTGCATTTTTGTTCCTTTCTAATTTAGCTTTAGATTAACATAAGTGTTATATTTTATCAATACTCTTGCTATAATAATAGCATGTTAATCGTCGGCTTTTTGCAGTGGTGGTATGTCCGCGGGTGGCTGAACCTCATCAATAAGATGATGTCGATGCTCCGTAGTCTGGCAGATTCCTTCTCGATTTCCCTATTGATTAAAACTTTATTTTCGCCATATAAGCAGATTTCCGCCTATGGCAGTGGCGAAATTTCATTCCAGGCGCAAATTAGCGACTTCTTCGACAAGCTGCTCTCACGCGTGATTGGGATGATTCTACGCTTGATTATTATCTTTATTGGCATTATCGTGATTGTTCTAGATGTAGTGATGAGTAGCTTAGTGATTTTGCTGTGGCCGCTCTTGCCGATTTTGCCAATTGTCTGCGTAATATTAACTATTGTGGGGGTGACCTTCTAATGCATCAATTCCATTACGACAGCTTACGTGCCAAAGAGTCCCGCATCGGGAAAGTTTTCGAATCGTGGTTCATTCGTACATTGATGCTATTAGCAGTAATCGCTTTGGTCGCGGCTGGCGCATATTTAATGTTCGTAGCACATACTTCTCTGGCCTGGTTGCTATGGGGCTTGGCGATTGCGCTTTGCGTTGTCTTGATCTTTATTAAATACGAATTGATTAAGCCGCCGCTTGGGCCGACTGATAGCCTGGACGACAAACTGTCACGCAACGTATTAACTTTGTTAAGTAGAAACCCAACTCCAGCCGAAATTGCCGAAATCGCCCACAAAACTAATAGCGGTAACTTCTTAGCAGTACGCTATGCAATTACGCCGAATTTCTTGAAGATTGTTGTCGAGGGGATTCCGAATGATATCACACCGGTTTTTGCAAAAGCGCGCGAGATTCAGAAGAAGACCGGCTCTGAAAGTGTGTCGGGCGGAGTATTGGCGATTGCGTTAATTGAACTACATCCAAATCACGAGCAGATGTTGCGCACGATGAAATTGGAAGTTGAGGATTTATATAACGGTATCGTTTGGTATAACTACTTACACGGTTTAGTTAAAAATGCTCGCAAGCCAAAGCACACTGGCGGCATTGCGCGCGATTTAGCCTTCGGCTATACGCCTTATTTGCGCCGCTTTGGCCGCAATATTTCCGAAAGCCGTGGCGCTGCTATTAAAGATCAGGTGCAGTTAGCGCAACATACGCAAATTGTAGCGCGCATGATAGAAACTTTCTCAAAAGGCGGCCGCCAAAACGTGGCATTAATTGGTCCGTCTGGTAGCGGACGATCAACAATTGTGACGGCTTTTGCCGATGAATTGCTTGATGCCGATACGAAGATTTCGTCGAGCTTGAAGTTCCGCCAAATCTTTATGCTCGATGCCGCTTCATTGATTGGAAATGGCGGCGAACGCGGTAAACTCGAACGCTTAGTGCCGACAATTTTGGGCGAAGCTTTTGCAGCGAAAAATATTATTATTTGGCTCGATAATGCGCACTTATTCTTTGAAGACGCGGTAGGCTCAGTCGATATCAGTAATGTATTATTGCCAATTATTGAAGCTGGCCGCCTACGTATGATTCTGACCATGGATCAACAGCGCTATTTGGAAATTTCCACGCGCAATCCGCAGCTCGCTAATGCACTTAATAAAATTATGATTGAACAGTCAAGCGAAGAAGAAACTATGCAGGTAATGGAAGATCACGTACCGCAGCTTGAGTATCAATACAATGTTATTTATACACACTGGGCGCTCAAAGAAGCCTATCGTCTAAGCGAACGCTACATTCATGACATTGTAATGCCGGGACGCGCAATGAAACTATTAGAATCGTCCGCTAATTACCCGGTCCAAGGTAATTTCATTACCGACGCATCCGTGCAGATTGCCATCGAAAAAGTGTATGGCGTAAAGATGCAGGCTACGCAAGATGAAGATGATAAGTTGAAACTGCTCAATCTGGAAGAATTAATACATGAGCGTATGATTGACCAGGTTGGCGCCGTAAAGGCCGTAAGCGATGCATTACGTCGTTCGGCGGCTGGCGTGCGCAATCAGAACCGCCCGATTGGCACTTTCTTATTCATGGGTCCGACTGGTGTTGGCAAAACCGAATTGGCCAAAGCTCTAAGCGAGGTCTATTTCCGCGGCGAGGGCGAAATGATTCGCTTAGATATGAACGAATTCGTAGAAGCTTCGGACGTATCACGCTTGATTGCAGACGGCTCAGAAGACGCGCTCAGTTTGACGGCGCAAGTTATGAAACATCCATTCTCTGTCGTGCTGTTGGATGAGATCGAAAAGGCGCATCCGCAAGTTTTGACAACTTTGCTGCAGATGCTCGACGAAGGTATTTTACGCGACAATAAAAACCGCGAGGTGAGCTTCCGTGATGCGATAGTGATTGCTACGAGCAATGCTGGTGCACAAAAGATTCGTCACTTTATCGATAGCGGTATGGATTTGAATGAAGTTAAAGACGAATTAACCGACCAGCTAATCCGCGACGGTGAATTCAAACCAGAATTCCTAAACCGCTTTGATGAAGTTTGTATTTTCAAGCCGCTCGAAAAAGAAGATTTGCGCAAGATTGTTGACTTGATGATTCAAAGTACTAACAAGACTTTGGAAGTGCAAAAAATTCGCGTGAGACTTGACGACGCCGCAAAGGATTTGTTGGTCGAAAAAGGCTACGATCCAAAACTTGGTGCGCGCCCGATGCGTCGTATTGTACAAAATACCGTTGAAAACTTAGTGGCAAAAATGGTATTAGCGAACTTGGCGGGAAATGGCGATGAAATCGAAATTGACGCCGAAATGATTAAGAGCCAATTGGATAAATAGCTACTTGACTAATAAATCTTCGAGTTTTCTATTTGAATTTAACACGTCCAAGTCGATATATTTTTCGCCGCCCGAATAGCCTTGAAGTAGGCCGCGATCGTTGTATTGCCATATCAGCCAGTCATTGCCGTTTTTCCATTTAGCTGGCATATAAACATCGCGAATCCAGCGCGGATAAGCACCGAAATCGGCCAGATATGTTTCATAAAAACCTTTTTGCGCATAAATGATTGGTTTAACGCCGTATTGCTGTTCAAGCGCGTCGAGCATGACCTGAAGCTCGTGCTTTAAGTTCTCTTTATCTGGCATGACGGGCAAATTATCTTTATTGTAGATTTCGACATCGATTGCTGGCAAAAGATGCCCATGAAGACTTTCGCCAACGACTTGAATAAAGTTTTCGGCTTGCTCGGCGCCAGAGCTCTCAAAATTGAAGAAATGATAAGCACCGGATGCTAATTGCGCAGAATCGGCGTTAGTCCAGTTGCGCGCGAAATAATCATCAATATGTGAGCGGCCTTCGGTAGCTTTAATATAAACAAATTGAATTCCCTGCTCTTTAAGCTGATTCATATCAACATCAACTTGGTAGGCGGAAATATCAACACCACGAATATCGTCGGATGATAAAGTCCATTCATTAATGCTAATAAAACGGTTTTTAACAGCTTGGTAAAAACCAATCAAGGCTCCTGCCAGGACTATCAATACTATCGTAGGAACGAGAAACAATTTCCGTGCAGTTTTTAGCCGGGACATGTATCTAGTATAGCATTCGACCGCCGCTCGGCCTAATTGATATAATTCTTGTAGGACATAACAAAAGGAGTAGAGATGGCAGAAAATATGAAGAAACAAACTGCTGGGCGCGATCGACTTGGAAAACTGGCGCCTAAATTTGCTGAATTAAATGACGATGTATTATTTGGCCAAGTGTGGAGTCGCGAAGAAAAACTATCGGCACGTGACCGTTCACTAATTACGATTGCCGCACTTTTCTCTGCGGGCCAATATCCTCAGCTTGAAAGTCACATTCGACTCGGTAAAGAACATGGCTTAACCGAAGAGGAGCTAGTCGAGACCGTTACGCAATTGGCGTTCTACTGTGGCTGGCCAAAAGCTTGGTCAACTTTTCCGCTGATTCAAAAAGTCTACCACGAAGACGGAAGAAAGATTCAAAAAGCTTAGTCGCATTATTAAAAGCGGAGCTTTTCGCTCCGCTTTTTATGTGTGTCTTTATTAGTCTTTCTTCCTAAACCGCGAAAGGAACTTTGAGAATGCAGATTCTTGTTTCGGTGGCTCTTCTGGCTTCGCTGCTTCACCCCAAGAAACAGATGTTATTGTGCCAGTTTCACTATCAACTGTGACTGAATATCCGGCGTCTTCGAGTGCTTTTTTGACTTGTGGCATTAGTCCAACGCCGACGTCGCGTATTTCTTTGTCAAATTCTTTGCCGCTGGGGTCTTTTTTAATGATACTGTCGATTGAGGAAGCGGCAAGCACTGCCGAGGACCTCCTTCCTCCGAGTTCTCGCCCGGTAAGGGTGCTCACCGTGGCTTCGCGAGTCCAATCTCCGTGTGGCCCATAATCTACGTCCACTTTCTTCGTCAAGTCAATAGTTTCTTCTCCATTGTCGGATGCTTCCGTAATACTAGCGTCAATCTCGGACATGAAAGCGTCCAAAATCTCTTCTGAGTGATCATACTCTTCTTGGTGTGCTTCCCAGGCTTCTTGGTGCTTACGTTGCGCTTCCTCGATCGCTGCGAGTTGAGCCTCTCTTCTGGCTTCATACTCTGCCCGTCTTGCTTCCTCTTCCGCCTTTTTTGCTGCCGCTGCCGCTTCCTCTTCCGCCTTTTTTGCTGCCGCTATCTCTTCTCGCCTTTTTTTAGCTCGCTCGCTCGCTGCGGCCGCATTGAAAACTACAGCACCTTTCATTCCCTCCGCATAGCTCGATGTGCCTTCTCCTTGACTTTCGGCCTTGTTTTTCGGGCCAGACTCTTTAGCCATTAATAAACCTCCTTTTCGTATTCTTAATATTATTGTAGCACGCAAAGGGCTGGCTAAGCGAAAGCAAATATTGAAGCTAAAGTGTAAATAATATAAAATAAGCTCATGCATGATCAGGGCAATATTTACATTGAACCATCTGTTACTCATTCCGCAAATAATCCCCAACCCGCTAAAAGCAAGCAATTAATATATGCGCTATCAATGATTATCGTCGCGCTTTTGATGCTCGGTGTTGGTATTTTTATAGGATCCAATCTTATAAAGCCCACCGAATCCATTGCAGAATCCGACACTCAGGAAACTACTAATAATTCACTCGATTCTCCTATCTCAGACGAAAAACAATCAGAAATCGATGCATACATGGATGAAATGTGGGCTATTTTACAAGAATCTGGCCCAGATACATTTATTAGTACATACCAAAAGAAGATCGACTCCGAATCAAACAAATACATTCAAGCTCAGTATTATCTCAATCGCGCTGTTTCTCTATACACCTATGACACTGATAAAGATAATTCATTTGCTCACAGCAGGCAGATTTTATCTGACGCCTATAATGCTGAAAAACTATACCCCGACGCTAACTCTGCCTATGCTATTTTTTCCTACGAAGCAGAGTTTGGCGATGACGAAAAGGCCAACGAGTATGAGAAAATCGCAAACGAACGCATCGAAAAACAGGAACGCTAATTTAAATGGCGATTATAAATAAACACTGTCAGAAAAAACTACGATATAGATATTTTTATATTTTTTTATTTATCATTTTACCTATTACTATACTTATCACTAGCCACGACACCTTTGCCGCCTGTGGGCAACTACAGACTAAAGTCTACGCCAAAACCACTGATCGATATCCGGTTGGCGGAGCACCTCAAGGCTTTGCTATTATCCTCGATAAGAACGGCCGCCCTAAATACTATGCCGCATCAAATGGTTCCCACAGTTCAGTACCCATCCCGGTTAGCATATTTACCTATAGCACAAAGCCAAAATTAATAAAAAATTCATCTTTCAGAATAAAAGGTATGAACCAATTAGGTTACTATCCTCCAGATAATCTATTATTCATACATGGCTACAGCAAACCAATGTTTAGCCTCGACAGTCTTTCGCTTAAAAATAAATCATACAGCTTCTATACCGACAAATTTGCTTATATGGATGGTGGCCACATCATCCTAGCTAGCGCAGGTAATTTTACGATATATAAGGACTTTATTAAGTCAGGTTCAACTCCTGCGAAATCTAAAGTTGCAGGTCCGTATCAAACCAAAAACGCCGGCGGTCATTCATACAATAATGGCGCATTCTATAGTAATGGCGTTTTTTATCAAATTGGATCTGGACACGGCACGGGCAAAGAACTTGGCGCATTCGACGTTGATACTGGCAAAAAAATAGGCTGTTGGACCGCGAGCTACAATCTTGACGACGGTGACGCCGTTAATAATAAAGGCTATCTTACCGTAATGCCCAACCCGAACGGAACTTCATATCTAGAAGTTCGCGAAATAACCGGCCCCGCAAACCTACTAAAGTTGCTTAAACGTAATTATAACGGCAAGTATGCAAAAGAAGATTTTTCTGCCGCTAACAAAAAAATCGAACAATGTACCCAGGATGTAATAAACAAAATTAACACCTACACGGGAAACGATAGAACGTACTTTAATAAACTTATCAATAATTCCAGCAGATACGCTTCTTGCATAAATGAAGTCAAAAAAATGACTAGTTGCAAAAATAATCAGACCGAGTGTAACAATGCCATCAATCGCTCCAAAAATAAAACCACGGAGTATATCAAAAAAGCTATTTCTAAATTGGACGAGAAACCAAAAGATGGCACCACGGACCAACCAGGATCAGAAAAAGATGAGCCGGGTGGTGGTAACGATTCCCCGGAAGAGAAAAAAGAAACGATTAAAGACGTGTGTAGCGCCGGCCTTTCCGACGATCCTCTGATCTGCCCTAAAACAGATAAGCCAGAGGAAGATCTTCAACGCGTTATCCGCAATATATTAAACGCCGTCTTTCTGTGGGTAGGAATTATAGCGGTAGTAGCGATTATAATATCTGGTATCTCATTAATGCTCTCGCAAGGTAATCCAGACAAAGTTACCAGAGCTAAACGTGGAATCACATATTCTATTATCGGGTTGCTTGTTACGCTCGCCGCTTTTGCTATAGTTACATTTATCTTAGGTGCAATAGGTTAAAATAAGTACATGAGCGAAAGAATAAGTAAAACAAATCCGGAAGAAACAGCGGGACAATCGCCTTTTTCGGGAGAAGAGCTTTTGCCAGATTTTGACGAAGAATATACCGACTCAATTAAAGAAATTGAGGAGATGAAACAAGAAGCGTTTAAAGAAGCATGCGAAGAAACTGACAAGGCGGATTCTTTAACCCTGGAAGATAAATTCGACCTAGCTGGAGTACTAGCGGGAGTTAAGCCGGTCGGCCTATTATATAGCACCTATGATTCGGATGAGGTCTATCATGCGGATGAAATTGAAATTCTCCTCAGCGATCTTGGGCTATCCTTTGAAAAACAAATCGAAACTAGTGAATACGATGCTAATGCATATGACATCTCGTTCATAGTGTCATTAAGGAGAGAAATAATAGAACAGTATCTTGCCGATATTGAGCAAAGCGACTCCGACAATAATTATTCTATAAACGGAAATTATTTAGGGTATCCAAAAACTGCAGTTGAGTATTTCGACACAAAAACATCTGACGCAGAAGATGTGCAAGGACACGAGCGATATCATATGTTAGTACATAATCCAGAACATATTCAAGAGGAGTTTGAACAATATGAGGCGCCGATTATGGCGGCGATGGAAAAATATTTCCCCATAAGCGCTCAGAGACTAAAAACTGAAAAAGGGTGGCCCGATTCCGCAGAATAAAAAGATCCCCTGAGAGGGATTTTTTCT
>JAGCSL010000010.1 GCA_017964115.1 Candidatus Saccharimonadota bacterium | reverse complement strand
GCCGACTGGGGCGATATTCAAATTATTGAAGGCGCCTACGGACCATACGTTAAAGGCCCCGGCCGTCGCAACTTCGTCCGCATTCCAAAAGATGTTGATCCAAAAACCGTTACTAAAGAGCAGGCCGAGGAATATCTCACCAATAAACCAAAGAAAACTCGTCGCCCAGCCAAACGCCGCACAGCTAAAAAGAGCACCGCAAAGAAATAAAAAGTTGCATGAAGAATAAAAAATTGCTCTGGATTTGCATTCTAATCGTCGCGATAGCAGGGATTATCACCATATATCTAATTCTCACTCCACCAACTATCGATGACGATACTACTCATTACGGCGATAATAAAGAAAGCACTAGTTCAAGCGAGCAAAAACGCTAGAATTTGACTTTTTGTTACGCTTGTGCTATAATTATAAGATATTCTACCGCTAGCCAAGACAGCTAGCGGTCATCTTTTTCTGTAAAAATAACAGCTTAAACCACTAAAAATCGCAAGCAGAGCATCACAATTCCGCTTATGCTTATAGTTTTATATATTTTTTTCGGAAATTCGTCAAAAATGTAGTATAATAATTTACAAGTGAAAGTTAGCTTTTACTTGTTGACAACATGGTATATCCATGTTATTATATTTAAAAGTTAAGATATTAACCTAAGTAGACGGAGAAAAAGGAAGCAGTCAGCATGAACAATGCGGATATCATTACTAAGGCTATTTCAAGTAGTCTCAGCATAATTGAACAAGAACGTGAAAGGGAAATCATTTCCCGTCGATTTGGACTCGGCGGTCATAAGGAGACTCTCGAACAAATCGGCGAAATGTTATCAATCACACGCGAACGTGTTCGCCAACTCGAGAAGGCGATTCTTATCCGTCTCCGCATCGCGGCCGAAGAGGGCAAAATCACTGAACTCGCCCCAGCCGAAAAGCTCATCGTCCGTAATCTAACCGAAATGGGTCGCGTCGCTCGCGCCTCCGACCTCGCCAAAAAGATTCTTGGCCATGAAGCCAATGCTACCGAAAAAGCCAACTTCAGCTTCCTCGGCGAAATTTCTCCAGTCTTAACTATTGTTTCCGAAAACGACAAGTATCATAACGCCATCGGCATCGCCGAATATGGCGACGAAAAAGCTATCCGCGTCAAGGTCGATGAAATTGTTGCGCTCATCAAAGGCAACAAAAAACCAATGACTGTTGACGAACTCGACGAAAAACTAAATTACGAACACCCAAGCCACATCGAAGCTATTGCGCACGTTAGCAAGCTTCTTTCCACCCTTAATAACCAATGGGGTCTTACTAAGTGGCCAACCGTCAACCCGAAGAATATCCGCGACAAGATTTATGTCGTTCTCGAAGAGCGTAAAGAGCCAATGCACTTCAATGATATCGCTAAAGCAATCAGCTCTTCCGATTTCAAACGCAAAGATGTGACCGTTCAAGCCATTCATAACGAACTCATTAAAGATTCTCGCTTCGTTCTCATTGGTCGTGGCATTTATGCACTCGATAGCTGGGGCTACCAGAAGGGTACTGTATCCGACATTATCACGAAGATTCTCAAGAAAGCTGGCGACGAAGGTCTTTCCCGCAAAGAAATCGTCAAGCAAGTTCTTAAAGAACGCAAAGTCAAAGAAACTACCGTTTTACTCAACCTCCAGAACAAGAAATTGTTTACCAAGGTTGGTCGCGACGGCTACAAGCTAACCGCTGAAAAATAATTCAAAAACCAGCTAGCAAACGACTAGCTGGTTTTTTGTTCCTCAAGCTTCTTTTCCATTTCAATCACATCAAATAGACTCTCGAACAATAAACAATTGTTTTGGACCAACTCTTCGTCGGTCGGCCATGGACGATCCGATTGCGCAAGTGGCGATTTAACGCAATAAGCACGATAGTTTCGTAAATCCTCGCAATCAATAATATCTTCGCGCTCATCACCCACATGCACAGCCTCCTCAGCATGGACATCCTCCACACCATAAAGGTTACGGATTTCATAATGACCTTCTTCGGTTTGATGCTCTGCGAAAAAGTCAGACTTTTTGCGTCGCGGTGTCGCTAGATAGCGCTGCTTAATGCCAATTTTACGCAACAATGGCACCATCACAGCCTTAAACTTTGCATCCTGAAAAGCTAATTCGCCATAGGTCAAAATAATCAAGTCAGCATCATCACGTTCATTTATATATTCCAGCAGTTCCTCAGCACCCGGCAACAAATATTGCGCATATTTGTCCTTAACTAATAGCTGTTCCGCCATTGAATTATAGACATCATCTGCCCGCGCTGAGCTAAGACGCTTCGCAAGAATTCGATTCAAAGCAGCGGTCGGACTAAAAGTCGCGTTTTTACCAGCTAGACGCATCTTAATATACTCATTCTTCTCATTGAAGTTCAATTCCGTAAATACTGTATCGCGCGCAATTTGATAATCCCGATAATCGTTTGCCAACTCGTCGCCCAAGTGATCCTGGAATTCGTTCGCCGCCTCGCAAACGCAGCGAAACAGGGAACCGGTCCGAATTAAAGTACGGTCCATATCTAACACAAATAGCGTCTTGACATAGCGCATATTGTCAGATGGCTTCTCGTAAATACCAAGTACGCACTGAGCTACTTTTGTGCTATCGTGACGAATTAGTGCACGTTGATCGGCTAATGTGTCGCTTTTTGACTTGTTATACCAAACCGTACGCGACAACAAGTCCGCCCCACGGAGCTTATAATGCCGTTCTGGTAAATTATCTATTGCAACCGGATGTTCCCCTTCAAGAGCATAATGCTCCAATAGGTCATTGCTCGGCGTATTTGTGTTATAAACAACTTCGTCCAAAAATTCCACACCAGCCAAACGCTCCAACTCATCTGCATAATCCACGACCGAAAAATTGGCCGTATGTTTTTCCTGATTCATTAAATTGCAAACGTAAATCTTCTTTGCTGGTGATTGCGCCAAAGCTTGGCCTAGGCCCGGAATAATCAAAGAGGCACCCAAACTCTCATATAAACCGCCCGGCGCAATTATGACCAAATCAGCTTCCGCTATCGCTTTCAAAGCCTCACGGTTCGGCTCTGGCCTTGGTTCTAGCCATGCTTGCGGACGCGGATTCGCAAATGCCGTATAACGTATTTCGCGCTCGTGGCGAATATCTTTCTCGCCATCATTTACCACAAGCGTAACTTTATCTAAAGTAGTCGGAATCACTCGGTGCCCGTTAATGTCCAAGACTTCACCCGCTAAGTCAATCGCTTCCGCAAAACTGCCAGTCATTTTTTCAAGCGCCGTCAAAAACAAGTTGCCAAATGAGTGACCGCTCAGGCCGCCTTCATCAAAGCGATAATTAAATAGCTCGCGCGCTTTTGAAGACTCGGACAGCGCAACTAAGCACTGACGCGCATCGCCTGGCGGCAATACTCCCAATTCATCTCGCAGAGCACCCGTTGAACCACCATCATCCGCCATCGAAACCAGGGCAGAGATATGGTTAACGTACCTTTTTAAACCCGACAAAACCGTAAAGCTACCCGTCCCACCACCGATCACTACTACTTTTAGATCGTGTGAGTCTTTCATAGCAAACTTTCTTCCGAAACGTGCACCCTTTCGTATTCTTTCTTTGGAATCAGGCCCCACTCGCCAAGAACTTCATCAATGCGGGCAAGAACGTCTTCCGGCGTTCCCATACCGTTCACTTCGCGAATCTGTACATTTTCCATACTCAGCGCACGCATCATACCCGTAACGGTGCGATCATATAGTTCATTGCGGCGCTCAATTGCGGCACGCGTATCGTCTACGCGTTTGCGTTCCATTAGGCGCTTCCAAAGTTCGCCATGCGGCACACGTAGGACTATCGCGCCGGTTAAATACTGTATTTCTTTGTTATCAATCATCCAACGCACCTGGCGATAGCTGGAAGGGAAACCGTCTAGAACTACGCGATTAGTGCCTCTCGCATGGGCGCGGCGCATCACGTCCTTCATTAAACCATTCATTGTCTTATCGTCCACAAACATCCCATGGTCAAGCGCATACATAATATCTTTGTTATGCATACTCATTAGCATGTCGCGCGAAGAATACCATGACCAACCATGTTTGCGAGCAATTAGCTCGCCCTGCACACTCTTGCCGCTACCAGGGGCTCCAAAAAGCGTTATCATACTTAAATTCTATCATAATTACCACCGCTCTTTTTATTACATTTATGGTAAAATAACAGTATGGAGATTCTTCGCTTTTTTATGATGCCGATTGTCTGGATTCCAATTGTCGTAGTCTTGATCATCCTAACAATTCGCAATTATCGTAAAGTTAACCGCCTACAGGTTTTAAACGTCGACAGTGTCCTTTTAATGATGGAAATTCCAAAGGACAATGACAAGAAGGAGCTTGCCGCCGAACAGCTTTTTGCATCTCTACACGGTATTCTGCGCGACGCTAGCGAATTGCGTAATTCTGGCGGCGTTCAGGAGCATCTCTCTTTCGAAATCGCTTCAAGCGGTAATCAGATTTTGTTTTATGTTTGGGTGCCAAAAGTCTTACAGTCGTTTGTAGAAGGGCAGATCTATTCTCAGTATCCAAGCGTACAAATCTATCGCATGAAGGAAGATTACGTCGATCGACGCGATAAATACCCAGTCGCTTACAGCACTGAGGTAGTTCTAACTGAAAACGAAGCTTTGCCAATTAAGACATTTGAATCTTTCGAAGTCGATCCGCTCGCCGGTATCACCGGTACGCTCGCTAAACTAAATCCAAACGGCGGCGAAGAGCTCTGGATTCAGATTCTCACTCGCCCAGTCGCGGATGATTGGCATAAAAAGACCGACAGCTGGGTTAAGGCTGTCAAAGCCGGCAAAACTTGGGACTTCTTCCATATCGACTGGCAATGGTTCGTAGAAGTTATTGCTGCTCTATGGCGTCCGCCAGAGGGGGGCACCGAGCAGCCAGTCAAGGTTGAGCTTTCCGAACGCGACAAAACCCGCGTCGCCAAGGCCGAAGAGAAGGCTACTAAGCTTGGCTTCGAGGTTAAAATTCGTCTAGTTTATGTTGGTCAAGATCAGACTAACGCTAAGCTCAATATGCAAGCTCTGGTTGGTACCTTCAAACAATTTAACTCTACTAACCTCAACGGCTTCAAAATGCTTGGTGGCACTTTTGACAAAAATGCTCTCGACTCTTATAAAGAGCGCCAGTTTACTGACAATGGCTTTATTTTAAATATTTCCGAGCTCGCTTCGGTTTATCACTTACCACATACTAACGTCGAGACACCTAACATTGTCTGGGCTTCCAGCAAAACCGCTGAGCCACCGGCCAAACTTCCAATGCTTACCGGTGATCCAAACTTCGACGAAAATATTTCCGCTTTTGGTCTTACCGACTTCCGTGGCATCAAGCATCAGTTTGGCATGTATCGTCGTGACCGTTCCCGTCACGTTTATATCATTGGTCAAACTGGCTCAGGTAAGTCTGGCCTTTTGACACTGTTCGCTCTCAGCGACATTTTCCATAAGCAAGGTTATTGTATTATCGATCCGCACGGCGACCTTGCCATGGATAACCTGAAATTTATCCCAGAAAGCCGTATTAATGACGTCGTCTACTTCAACCCGGCCGACACACAATATCCAATGGCCTTCAACCCACTCGAAGTCTACGACCCAGCCCGCAAACCAAACATTTCTTCTGAGGTTATCGGCGTACTTAAACGTATATTCGGCGAATCTTGGGGTCCACGTCTTGAGCATATTCTACGCTATACCTTGCTAGCTTTACTCGATCGCCCAAACACCACTATGTTGGATATTTCCCGCATGCTCACGGACAAAGATTTCCGCAAAGAAACCCTCGAATATTGCAAGGATGTCACGGTCCTTCAATTCTGGAAACAAGAATTCGGTTCCTGGGGTGATAAGCAGGTTACTGAGTCGGTCGCACCTATTCTTAATAAGGTCGGCGCCTTCACGGCCAACCCAATCATTCGTAATATTATCGGTCAACCGAAGTCCAGCTTTGATATCCGCAAAATCATGGACGAAGGCAAGATTCTCGTCGTTAATCTCTCTAAGGGTCTCATCGGTGAGGATAATGCCGCACTACTTGGTGCCTTCTTGGTTACCAAAGTTCAGCTCGCCGCGATGAGCCGTTCGGACATCCCAAACGTCGAAGATCGTCGTCCATTCTATCTCTATGTAGATGAGTTCCAAAACTTTGCTACCGATTCCTTTGCTGTTATTCTCTCTGAGGCACGCAAATACGGCCTCAACCTTACAGTCGCCAACCAGTACACATCACAGATGACTGAATCTGTCCGTGATGCTGTCTTCGGCAACGTCGGTACCACCATCAGCTTCCGCGTTTCCGCCGACGATGCACCAATCCTCTCTAAGCAATTCGAACCAATTTTCGAGGCGCAAGATCTTCTCAACCTCAATAACCGCCACTTCGTCGTATCGATGATTATTAATGGTGAAAAGACGCCAGCTTTCTCGGCCACCACGCTTAGCATTCCAAAACCACCGAACGATCTCACGCCACGTATCGTACGCAATTCTCGTCTCACTTATGCTCGCAACCGCGAAGAAGTCGAAAATGAGATCCGCGAAAGCATCGAAGCAGCAGAGAAGTGGAAGAAAGATCTATCCGACTCTGGTCGTGCCGCCGGCGAACGCGGTTCGCAACCAAAAGAAAAACCATCTTATGCCTATGTCCCAACTCCGCAACAGGACTTCCGCAAGCAAAAGATTTCACCTAATGCCGCTCAGGGAGAACAAAGCTCCGGCAACGGCCTGAAGGATCTTAGTAAACTGCTCGGCGAAAAGGCTCGCCAAGTTGAAGCTGAAAAGGCTAAGAAAGAAACCCCGGTTGTCAACAGTCCAAATATTAAGACTACTCTTATGGAAGAAGAAAAAGCCGAGGCGGAAGAAAAAGAACATGACGAGATCGTAAACAACCGCCCAATGATTACTTCGTCTGATGGCGGCGGCGCTAAAGTCTCCGAAGCCCCTAATTCGCGCTCTAACGGTGGCAAGAAGAAAAACCGCAACCGTAACCGCAATAAGAACAAAAACCGTTCCTAGCGCAAAATAGCAAGCTTAAATAGCAAAAGAATACCTCCCCTTGCAGGGAGGTATTTGGTCATAAAAAGGTTTGTTAGCTTTTTACCTACGGCTCATATTGCGGCGCAAGAAGACACCAAAGCCGAGCAGTGCAATACCGCCAATTGCGGCAACCGTATCGACTGCATCCCAAGTTTTAGGATTCTTTACATCTGGGCGATTAGTAGCGGATGGTTCATTATTATTTTGCGCAACAAGGCGAAGATAGCCACCGTTTGCGCCACCGGTTACCGGCATATTCGGGTTGGCGGCTACAGCTACACCCGCACCAGCTATTGAGCCATCGTTTAGCTCAGCTACATCAGCAATATACTCATAACCAGTCCCAGTATACTCATACTTAACAGACAAGTCGCGATTATACTTAATTATCTTACTTACTGGCAATACGTCATTTGGATTATTCATATCGCCATCCATATATACGATGGTAAAATCTTTTTCACCACTTAAAGGCATCGTCATCTCAGCTTCGGTAATTATTCGATCGCCAAGCTTTTTACCATTCAGGTCATAGCTAATTAAACGAAGTGCGCCGTCTTCCGTGGCTATCACCGCAGCATCGCCTTCTTTATTTGCCGATATTAAATATGCCCCATCGCTCAGCGCATCATGTAGCGGATGGAGAGTGTCCTCCATATAGCCGGTCAATATCTCAATTCTATTTTCGATAGTTTCGCCCTCTCGATATTCATATCCGCCAATATAGCGATCCTTTCCAGCCGGAAGTAGTTCATAAAAATGCTTTTTTGATGCGGAGCTCGCGTCAACCTCTATCGTTCCGTCTGTATCAAAGACGCAAAGATGGCCTTCGGTAGAATCGACATAGCGGCCGACGATAGCAATGATTGTTCCGTCGCTATTAAAGTGCGCCTTAACCAGATAGCTATATTCCGTTTCTACGACTCCGTTTTTTCGTACGCCCGTATTGGAAAAGCTATAAACCGTCCCCCGGCTAGTTAACAAACGGTAGCCATCACCAATTTTCTTTACTGCAATTGGGCGCTTTCCGTCTTCGATAGTTGTCAGCCATTCTTGCGCGCCGTTAACCTTAAATTTCGCTATATAATCAACGCATGTTAGAGAATATTCAACTTCTTCATCACCTTGCAGTTTCATTCCTAGCGCCATCGGCTCGCCATAATAAGTACTGCAAATCTCCATTATTTTTGACTGACCAAGTTTTTCAAGAAAAGTGGCACTCGTACTGTCCTGGGTAGCGCCCAGAGCACCTCCAGTATCATGGCTTAGACACTCTTGAAAATCCACTTTTTCTCGCATAGCGGCCGATAACGCGCCATTGCCGCCCAAATCTGCTCCAGACAGACCACTCGGCTCCACCACGCCAGTATATGTAGTCTTGTAACAAGCCATGGTTTGTCCGCCCACTACATAGCCGCCGTCGTCAGTCGCTTCGACGACCCAGTTAATAGTATCAGCACCATCCACTTGACCGATACGTTTTTCGTAATCTACTACACTCGCTGCAGATGCTATACCGGAGAAGGGCAGCATAGCTGCAGAAAGAATAGCCAATCCCCCGAAAATCTTTCTCTTCATTTTAATTTGACCTTTTTATTTTGACCTTTTGTACTGCCATAATAGCTTAAGCGAAAAAAGAAGTCAAGAAGACCTCCCCTACTGAAGGGAGGTCT
>JAGCSL010000044.1 GCA_017964115.1 Candidatus Saccharimonadota bacterium | reverse complement strand
TAACTGGTATCGTTACCAATTTCTGGTTCTATCTCGTTCTCTTAATCATCGGTGCCTTCGGCTTCATTATCTTCATGCGCAAGCGCCAAGATGACGAAGAAGAGCAACAACAAGCTTAATTAAAATCGAACATAAATAAACACCATGGACGGATTAAAGACCTTCTTAGATAAATATGGTGGCTGGATTCGGCTGCTCGTCAAGATTGCCATATTAATGAGTGTTCTATGGCTCATCTTCGGCGTACTAATTGGTCTTCAGCGGGTAGAGGGAGTATCTATGTCTAATCGCGTAGAGGACGGCGATCTCGTCCTATTCTCCCGTACGGATAAGACATATTATCCAGATGATGTCGTGCTGTTTGAGCGCGACAATGAAACGCACGTCTCATCGATACTGGCCTCTCCTGGCGACTTAATTACCCTAGACGAAGCCGGACGCCTGTATGTCAATGGCACACGGGTATCCGATGCAGTCGTCTATAATCTCGCCGAGGGGGAGACGCCCTCTATCACTTTTCCGTTCCGCGTACCTACAGGGAGTTATTTCCTACTTAACGGAAACCTCGAAGCAATGGATGATTCGCGCAGCTTCGGTGCGGTTTTCGAACAAAACATAAAAGGGAAAGTCGTAAGTATTCTCCGCACAAGGTCAATCTGATATGAAAAAAAATAAAACTGCAGACAACGTGAGAAAGCACATCGAGCAACTAATAGATTCTATCTCGATGGTGGTTTTCTTGTTCCTTTTCTTGATTGGCTTCTATGCACTGTTAGACATCCACGCCGTTAATATAAGCGCCAAGATGGATGAAGAAATTGCGAGCTTGGCGCCGGATGCGGATGCCGACGTAGATTTAGCGGAATTAAAAAAGATTAATCCCGAAATAATCGCTTGGGTTAAGATCAAGGATACGAATATAGATTATCCAGTTGTCCAAGCGAAAAATAACACCAAATATTTAACCAGAAACTATCGTGGCAATTTTGCCACTGCGGGTAGTATCTTCTTGGACTATCGTAATAATGGATTTAAAGATGACTTTTCGTTGATCTATGGACACCGCATGGACGGTCAACGCATGTTCGGCGGTATCTCGCTTTTCGAGCAAAAAGATTACTTTGACGAACATAAGAGCGGCGTTCTTTATACCGAAGACGGTGTCTATGATCTCGAAATCTCAGACTTTTCAATCGTAGATGTCGATCGCACGTCAATCTATAATCACGATAACAACCGCAATAAGCGTAACGGTACGGTCATCCACGAAGTGCACTCATTCGCAAAGCAATCACGTAAAGTTGAATATGGAGACGACGATAAAATCATCGTTCTCTCCACCTGCGATAAGGACTCTAAACACTATCGCAATGTTTTACTTGCCAAAATGGTCCCGCGTAGCTAAAAGATTAAATCAAATAAACCAAAGGAAATTGCTAGCATAATTAATCCTGCCAGTAGTGTTCCGCATCCAACCGCAATCATTGATTTTTTATAATCTAAGTTCAAAAAAGTAGCAGCCAAAGTGCCCGTCCAGGCTCCCGTTCCAGGGAGTGGTATACCAACAAATAATAGCAGGGCAATGTAGATGCTATTTTTTGTTTTTGCCTCTAATTTTTCGCTACCTTTGTTGCCTTTTTTAATGCACCACTTACAGATTTTTCGTATGCGCTTACGTTCGGATTTTGCGCCTTTTTCTAGCACTTCGCGCCCAAAACGGAATATGAACGGCATCGGAATTACATTTCCAATCATCGCAACAATTAAGGCGAGCCATACGGGCAGGCCAATACTAGCCGCAATCGGAATCGCACCACGCAACTCTATGACCGGCAACATTGCCACTACTAATACAATAAAAATCTTTAGTAACATAACCTACCCTACGCTTTTAATATCATATCATTAAAAGCAGGGTAAAATATAATTAACAATGAGCATTGATATAAAAATTTGCAAAGACCTCGAACTTGGCACATGGCAAGGCATGGGCGGCGCTATTACGGAAGCGGTGGCTTATAATTTTGCTAAACTTTCGCCAGCAAAACAGCAAAAACTGCTAGATGCCTATTACGGCAAAAATGGCCTCGACTATCGCTGGGGGCGCATTAGTATTGGCAGTAACGATTTTTGCCTCAAACCCTTTGAATACACCAAAAGAACTGACTTAAATGATTTTTCCATCGAACACGACCAGCAATGGCTTCTGCCGATGTTGCAGAAAATTGTCCAGCAAAAGCCGCTCAAGTTCATCGCCAGTCCTTGGTCGCCTCCCAGTTGCCTGAAGGTCATTCCGAAATTACGTTTTGGCGGTCTACTTGCGCCTTGGAACTATGCCCGCTATGCCAAGTATATCCACAAATGGCTCGACGCTTATGCGAACCATGATATAAAAGTGAAATATCTCACTCCTCAGAATGAGCCTCGTGCTATTCAGCCTTGGGAATCGTGTTTCTTCTCTTATAATGCGCAAAAAAAGCCTGCCTATAAGTTTCTCGCCAACGAACTTCGCGATACTGATGTGCAAATATTACTATGGGATCACAATAAAAAGCACCTTGCAGAGGTTGCCGACCGCTTAATTACTGAAGAATGTGGCTCGGATAAAAAAGTCGCTGGCATCTGTTACCACTGGTATAACGGCACTTTCCCAGAACAGATGTGGGAAGTTCATCAAAAGCACCCAGATATCTTGATGATTAGCTCCGAAATGTGTTGTGGTGCCAAGCATCCTTATGATGAGCAGGATTGGAAGTATGCCGCCAAACTGTATTATCGCGAACTGTTTGCGGACATCAACTCTGGTACGAATGCTTGGATTGATTGGAATATGCTACTCTCTTGGCAGGGCGGGCCGAGTCATTGCAAGAATTACGTCAAGAGCCCAGTAATTTTGACCGAAGCGGAAGATGATTTTGTCTTGACTCCGATTTATGATGCGCTCAAAAAATTCGCCAAACTATTTCCGGCTGGTAGTCAAATCGTTCGCTGTGAATATGATTCTGATGACGTCGTGGCAGTGGCTAGAAAAACTAAAGCTGGATATGAGGTTGTTGTGGCTAATATCTCCGGTCAGACTCAGGTGGTGGATGTTGCCATAGCTGGCCACAAAAAGCAGCTTTCATTAGCAGAATTAGATATTCAAAAAATCATACCTCAACGATAGAGG
>JAGCSL010000043.1 GCA_017964115.1 Candidatus Saccharimonadota bacterium | reverse complement strand
TAACGTCACTTCAATACCGAAAGCTGCCATAATAAGTGTCGTGGCGAGATCGGCGAGCGAAGCCATCCATAGTGGGAAGTTAACCCAATAGAACCAAGCAACGCGGCCAGCCCATTTCTTACCAAGAGCTTTCTTAACCCAGGTATACATACCACCTTCAGATGGATATTGTGTACCGAGCTCGGCAGATATTAATGCGTAGGGGATAAAGAAGCCGAGAATCATAATTATCCACCACGCGTACTGGCTGTTTCCTATCGCTGCAGTCGGTGCGACGGCGTCGGCGACAAGGATGATACAGACTGTAGCGAGTACGGCGCTGAACAGCCTGAACTTTGGCTTTTGAGCTGGCATTAGTTGCCCTCCTTTTGTTGTTTAATATAGTCGAGCGCTTCCTGTGCTTTCTTGCCAAAATAAAGCACGAGGGCACGCTGAGCGGTCAAGCGGTTTTCCGCTTGGTCGAAGCAAATTGAATTTGGGCCGTCCATGACAGAATCGGTCACTTCTTCGTTACGGTTCGCTGGCAGACAATGCATAAACTTGCAATTAGGATTTTCTGTAGCGGCCATTAAACTATCGTTAACTTGGAAAGTCGGGTAGAAATCTTGCATGTAGACTTCTTTCGGCGTTTCTTTATCATAAAGGCCATACCAAACATCTGTATAAACGAAATCGGCACCTTTTAGACAATTGCGATCGGATGTAAATTCTACTGAGCCACCGTATTTTTCTACATTCTTGCGGCCAATTTCGCGGAACTTTTCGTCGAGTAATTTGTGGTCGGGACCATATTGAACATAATTCATGCCAAGCTTGGTCGTAATCATCATGAGGCTGGCGCAAACTTGTGTGCAGTCACCGACGAAAACAACTTTGACATCGTTCCATTTCTTTTCTGGAGGAAGATTGTCGAGAATCGTGATGATGTCGCCCATTTCTTGAGTTGGGTGATTGTAATCAGACATACCGTTGATTACCGGAATCTCGGCATATTTCGCGAGAGCTTCGATTGACGAATGTCTATCGACACGAGCCATGGCTATATCGCACATACGTCCGAAGACACGTGCAGTATCTTCGATTGTTTCGTGCGCACCAAGCTGAATCGCGCCCGGGGCTAAATTAAGTGCATGTCCGCCAAGCTGTGACATTGCAACTTCGAAAGAGACGCGCGTGCGCGTGGATTTCTGCTCGAAGAGCATCGCGAGGTTTTTATGATACATTGTGTCGAGAATCCCACCCGACTTGATATAGTCACGTACGATAACGCCGGTTTTGATAATGTCGAGAATCTCGTCTTGATCAAAATCAGTCGTGTCGATGTAGTCCTTATGGCTCGGGACATCATGACTTAATTTATATAAATCATCCATAAGCTTAATTATATATTAAATCTCGGATAACCACAAGCGTATTGATGTGAGTCGTGAGTTAGGATTCGCTACTTTCGTCTGGGTTTTCTGGCGGATTTTCAGGAGCGTCTGATGTGGCTGGCGCTGGTTCAGACTCAGGCGTGCTAGACGCCGAATCCAAGCCGAGGGCTTTAAGTATAGCATTGTCGACTTTCGCTCTAGTTTCTTTACTGCCTCTAAGTGCTTTAACAGCAGGAGCAAACCATTCTTTGATGTCCTCTCCGCATTCTTCTGCTTTTTGTCTGAATGTCTCGAAGGTATCTGGATCCATATGCGTAATTTGATCGCCCGTATAAGTGCCAGCAATTTCGCGACCTCTGGTAGCGCGTTCTTGTTTCTCGGCATCCGTTTGAGGTGGATCTAGAGGCGTGCCGTCTGCTTTTCTACCACCATCGATCTTTTGTCTGATTATATCGTTTGCATATCTCACCTCTTCACCTCCTTGGGTTGAGACGGATGCATTGACGATTACTTGAGTAGGTATATTTTCAGGTGGAACGTGCAAACTAATAACTTTGCGCAAATCTTTGCTTGCACCATTAAGCGAACCTTTGCCCTCTGATCTCATGAAGTCGGCAAAGCTACCGTTTTCTCCGCCAGTGTCGCCAGTCGTCAAGTACGCATCGAAGCCGACCACTGTTCCACCTTTAGCTAGAGCTTTGAGTTGAGACTTACCCCAACCTTTCATAGCAAGACTTCCCGATGTTACAGCCTTCTCGAGCAACCTCTTTCTGGCGGTCGGATGCATAGCTTGAATGGTGGCCGTATCGATAGCACGTAAGCTTTCGAGCGCTTCCTCTTCTGCTCCTATTGCTAGAAGTGAGCCAAAGGCTGCGTCCACACGTTCAGTAGCACGTTGTGGGTCGAATTTTGGGTCAGATATGCCTTTGCTTGCGGCACGCATAGCTTTGAGTAATTCGCCTTCTTTTGCACCTCCTGGTACGTCTACACCACCAAGTTGGAACTTGTCCATAGGAGCAAATTGCTCGGTATACATTTTACGCACTTCGACATTGCGGGCGTTCTGGAGCTGTGCAGCTTTGCTAGCTGTAAAGTCTGGGGCCGCCCAGTTCTTTGTTTGTTCGAACTCATGCGTGCTCATAGTCTCCACTTCGTTGCGTTTACCTTGCGCGTATTTTGGATCAGTATAGTTCGTAGCGGATTTTTCAGCACGTTCAGTTTCGATCTTGCTTCGCTCGACTTCACCAGCAGCGCGGTCGGCGGTCCAAGATTCTCCCTCAGCTCTTCTAATTTTTGTCTGAGCTTCGCTCTTTCTCTGCTCGCCCTCGCGGAATGCGGTTCGATTGTAGAGCATAGCGTTATCTTTTTGCGCCTCGGTTTCTATCTTGGCTTTTTCTATTTCGCCAGTACGACGAGCGTCGGTCCAAGTAGCGGTTTCTAGATGCGTTCTTTCCGCATCGGTTCTAATCTTATTGCGCTCTCCCGCGACAAACCTAGCGTCACCGTAGTTTGCGCTGTTTAATTCAGTGCGGAGTGCTTCGTTCTTGGCTCTGGCAACTTCAGCGGTGCGGCGATCGTCAGTCCAAGTAGCGTTTTCGATTTTCTTAGTTTCTGTTTGAGTCTCGTTTCTGATTTGTTCATGAGCTCTATAAGCCGCACTGTTATATAAGTTGGCATTGGCTTCTTGGGCCCTGGCATCAAGTTGAGCTTTGTGTACTTCGCCAGAAGCACGTTGTTCAGTCCAGGATCTAGCCTCGGCTTCTTTAATCTTGGTCTGGGCCTCATTCTTTCTTTGTTCGCCTTCGCGAACTGCAGTCTTAGTATAAAGTTCGGCGTTGGCCTGTTGGGCTCCAGCTTCAATCTCGGCCTTGTAGACTTCACCTCGAGCACGTTTATCAGTCCAAGTAGCGTTTTCGATCTTGCGCTTCTTGATGTCGGTTGCGTTCCTCTTTTCTTCGCGTACGGCAAAGTCATTGTCGGCATAGAGTTCAGCGTTTTCTCGTTGTGCTTTTGCATCGACTTCGGCTTTACGGATTTCTCCTTTAGCGCGGTTAGGAGTCCATGACTTATTTTCTATCTTGCGTTTCTCAGTGTCGGTCTGAAGTCTGCGTTCTTCTCGAGCACGGAAACCGGAGTCGTTATAAAGAACGTCATTTTCACTTTGAGCCTCGGATTCAATGCGAGCTTTGTGAACTACGGCTTTGCGACGATCATCATCCCAAGTGGCGTTTTCTGCTTCGCGGCGGCCGGTATCAGCTTGGTTCTTTATTCTTTCCCTATCAGCGAAGCCAGTTTTGTTGTAAAGTAGAGCGTTCTCTCGTTGAGCGTCGCTTTCTACTTCGCCTTTAGCAATCTCAGCTTTACGGCGGTCTGCGTCCCAGTTCTTAGTATCGTGGAGACTCTTGGCGGCTTCGGCTTCGTTCTTCATCCTGACACCAGTAGCAAAGCCAGCATCATTGTAGTGCAAGACGTTTTCTCGTTGAGCCTCAGCTTCAATCTCAGCTTTGGTTCTTTCTGCAGTGACGCGATCTGGAGTCCAAGTGGCGTTCTCAGCAGCAGCGCGATCGCGGGCGGCTTGATTCTTGAGTCTTTCACGATCAGCATAGCCAGGCGTGCCATACTGTACAGCGTTGGCAGCTTCGTTCTGACGAGCGGTGAGAGCTTCGGCTTCTTTGCCAGCGACATACGAAGCGCTGTTCCACATGAGCTGACGCTTGCGAGCATCGTCGGCCTTTGCAGTTGTTTCGTGGATGATTGCGGCATTGAACTCGGCGGTGCCGTAATTGGCCTGATTAATGAGCTGTTGCTGGGTGCTGGTGCGAGCTTGGTTATATGCGTTCTGAGCCGCATTAGGTCCAGCGGTTGCCCAACCAGCGAGTGCTCCCTGTTGGGCTGCCAAATTGTTGGCATTTTGCTGAATCGCGCCAGCGCGATTAGTTGCCCAGCGTGCATAAGCCTGAGCGATTGGATTACTGCTTGCGCTAGCGGCCCTATATCTTCGCATAAACCCACTGTTTGGGTTTGCTGCTATCGCCGCACGTCTATATTGCTGTCTCTGCGTAGCTCTCTGGAATCTCTGGCTATTGCGAATGCCATTGCGGGTACCACCAACCATGCGGCCGTGTAAATTACCAAGAGCGGCGCCGAGATGCCCGGTAGCATTGTAAGCGCTGCGAACAACGGTAGGAATAAAGAAGAGTGGAATAATTTCTGCGGCCATGGCAGTGAGGATAACACCTATATTGTTTTGCCCAGCGCCGGAAGAGAAGATAATGCGAGAAGCAAGACGACCACCGGCTACCAATAGCGCACAAGTCGGGTACATAAGAAGCATGCCGCGAAGTATTTGAGCCCAACGATCAAATAGGCGTTTGGTGTTTGGAAGTATGTAGGCAACAAAGGCAAGCGGTGATATAGCTACCAAGACTACTACGACCGCCTGACGCGCGGCGAGAAGAACAAAGAGGAAGAGAACGGCAACAACGGCACTGATGAGAACTGGGACAAAGGCGAGCAGGGCGCTACCGATAGCGGCCCAAAAAGCCGTACCACCAATTAATGTGCCGATAACTCCGGCAGCTACAAGCTCCGTAATACCAACTACGATACTGCCTGTACTGGACATATGAGTAGTGCCTGACAGGACTTCTATATGGATACCATTTGCTATAGAGTTCAATAAACCATATAGGCCGTTGCCGAGAATATTAGAAAGATCTACACAAAGCTGACATATGAAGAAAGATAAGTTAATCAAGAATGCTGCGACTATGAGCTTCGGGAGGCTCTTCTTAATGCCGTAATTGTCGATACCAATACCACTTACTTGAGAGAAAATAACGAAGAGGAAGAGAATAGCAAAGAGAACATTGGCAATGTTGCGGAAGATACTCCATGCTTGATAGGTACCGTTAGTTTCTCCGTCTATTTTGAAGAGCTCTGGGTTGGTCTGAAGGCTTGGCTCTATAACAGTCGTATAAGCCCACTGAGCAGCATCGGCGGCACCTTCGAGAATTGGACAGAGAATCCAGCCGATAGCTCCGGCGGTACCGTGGCAGGTACTCTCAGTCGACTCTGGTTGCGTAGCTGGAACCTCTGGGTTCTCTGGTTCAGCCTCTCCAACGGGATCCACATCGCCAGCTCCAGTTGGCTCTTCTTCGTAAATGTTGCCCGTAGGCGTCTCGACCGTTAGGCTTATAGTCGTGTAATCACCGCTCGCAGGGCCCGCCAAGGCACTGCTCAATGATCTTCCCGGCGCAGTTTCATATACGGTGCCACTTTGTGGGCCACGTAGTTCTAGCGTGTACCTAAAATACCAGTCCGGCCAATCAAAATCAACTTCTGAAAAGTATAGTGGCGTAGATTGGTTGACGGCAGTTCCGATATTGTTGAATGTCTGCCATTGTCTACTTCCGCCAACAGCCGTCCAGCTTGTTGTTCCGTAGTCGTCGGTTTTTTCTGTTTGAAGAACAACATTGCAGTCTCTAACTAGGCTATTTATGTCGCTACTTCTTAGGCCGCAACCTTGAATATAAGAACGAATTTTGGCGGTTTTCGTGCCACCTATAGAGTTTTGAATGTTGCCATTATCAACTAGATCGTTAATGCAGATGTTCTTAAAATATTGTTTACTAGTTATAGTGCTCTTTATTGCTACCGTTACGAAATATCGGCAACCGTCATCAGCAAAAGCTGGCGTTGCTGAATTAACAAGGTTAAGAAACGATGAAGCTAAAACAAAAAGCACTAGAGAGATTATTTTTTTCGTAGAGAAAAAGTTATGGCCCATGTTTATATTATATAAGTAAACGTAAGTATTTTCAAGATATATTTATGCTAGTATCGTATTTGTTTGTGTAAAAAACAGGAATAGCAGGATTATCATGGCACATATAAAGAGTTGCAAAAAATGTATTTTATCGTGTAATAATAGTGCCGGATTTGAGCTTAAGGGCTTCCTCGAGGTTATCGAGAGAACAGATAATGCCTACTTTGCCTTTTTTGGCAAACTCAGTAGCGGCAGTAATTTTTGGGAGCATAGAGCCAGCTTTGAAAAAGCCTTGTTTGGAATAATATTCCGCTTCTCTTGATGTCAAATTCCTTAGTGCTGATTCATCGGGCGTACCAAAGTTAATGTATGCGTAGTCCACGGCGGTAACAGAAATGAACATGTCAGCTTTGATAAGTTCTGCAAGTTTTTCTGCAGCAAAGTCTTTATCGATAACGGCATCAACGCCTTTGATGATGCGAAGGATCTTAGTACGGTAGACTGGGACACCGCCACCGCCGGCGGCAATAACAATAGCACCTGATTTTACGAGATCAAGGATTTCGCGTTTTTCGACGATGGATTTTGGTTTAGGACTCGGCACGACACGGCGGTAGCCGCGGCCGGCATCTTCTTTAACAATCCAGCCTTTTTCTTTAGCGAGCTTCAAAGCTTCTTTTTCGGTATAGAACTGGCCGACTGGCTTGGTAGGATTCTTAAAGGCGGGGTCGTTTTTGTCGACTTCGACTTGAGTGACGACGGTCGCAACTTTTTTGTTCTTGCCATCTCTCAAGAAAGCATTCTGAATAGACTGCGCGAGCCAGTAGCCGATTTGGCCTTGGCTCATTGCGACTGCTGTTTCGAGCGGCATGGCTGGGGCTTTCTCGGACGAAGCTTGTTCCTCGTGGATGAGGATGTTCCCGACTTGTGGCCCGTTACCGTGAGCGACAATGATTTCATATTTACTAGATAATTCTGCGATAAGTTCGCCGACTTTCTTGGCGACGGCTTTTTGCGCTTCGGCGGTGACTTCGCCGTTTTTCTGAAGAGCATTACCGCCGAGGGCGATAACAACACGTTTTTTGGTTGGCATATGTTTACTCCTTCCCTAAGAGTTTAAACATTTCTTTTTTGTATTTTTCTACGCCAGGCTGGTTGAATGGATCAACGCCATGAAGCATGGCAGAAATAGCGCAAGCCGTTTCGAAGAAGAAGATTAGAAAGCCGAGAGACAACTCACTGACGCCACGTTCGG
>JAGCSL010000042.1 GCA_017964115.1 Candidatus Saccharimonadota bacterium | reverse complement strand
TATTCTTATTGGATGCCTTTGGAAAAACTACTAAAATCTGTGTAACTATATCCGTTGTTTGATTTAAACAGGCCACCTTCCGATCCCCATACGTCGCGCAACATTTTTTCTATGTCAATTCGGTAATAACCTGGGTAGTTCGGATCTGGGTAAATCTAGTCGTTCAGATCATGCTCTGTATAGAACCAGGCGTCCCCAATCTCATGGTAATAACCTTCGTGCATGCCAAGGTTTTCTTCGCCGTCGCCGTTCATCGGGTCGTTGTCGGTCGCTTCATCGTGATGAATCGGATCATCATGATTGCCGGCAGCCGGGTCGCCCTGTGGATCATCGTCGTGAATCTCCACGGCATCGAGCTGCACATCATCGTCGTGAATCTCGACGGCATCCTGTTGAGCGTCAGACGAATTGCTATTCTTCTCGTCGGCGCAGGCGGTCAGCGAAGCGCAGAGGAGAAGCACTACAACTAAACTCAAAAAGATCTTCATTTTTCTCATTCATGATCACCCACCTTTCTTTTGAATTTTTTTGAATTTGGATGAGAAAAACAACTCGAAGATATTATAACACAATTAAGATATGGGCTCAACCACAAGCGTTTTTAAAAGCAGTATATTAAAATATATATGGTAATATGTTTCTTATGAGGCAAATAAACAAAAGAATTATGATAGCCTGTGTAGCTGTTCTGGTTCTTGTTGCGATTACCTTGTTTGTTTCTAAAAATACATTTGCAATGCAAACAAGCTTTTTTGGAGAGGTAGAAGAAGACGGGACTGGTTGTTCCGTCTATAATATTCTGATCGATATTATTAATACTTTCACAATCGGCGTGGGCGTTATAGCTACTGCAGGAATTATTGCAGTAGGCATCATGTATATGACGGCTCGGGATAATGAAGCCCAGATATCAAAAGCTAAAAATTTATTCTTCAATATAGTAATAGGCATTATAACTTATGTCCTCTTCTATGCAGTAATTGGCCTTTTTCTCCCAGGTGGATTCTTAAATGAAGCAAAGCCGTGCGATGCTCCAATTCAGGAAAGCGATACTACGAGTTCTCCGGGCGATTCGCGCAATACATCAGGCGGGGAAAAACCATCAAACAGTGGCGCCACTACGCCGTCTGGCCAAACGCCAGTAGAGGCAAAAACAAACAGTCAAAAGATTGCTCTTGCGGCCGAGAAGATAGCTAAACAAATAGACGGGAGAGTATATTATTGCCATAAGCGCTGGAGAGGAGCAAAAACTAAATGCACCAACTGCGCGGGCTATGCCACTGCGGTCTATCAAGAAGTTGGCCTACTTCCAAAAAATACTTATTTTGCCATTTTGGGACAAGACTTGCAAAACAGTCAAGATATTAACAAGAAAAAATTGAATGTTCATAAATATAACCAAACCATCTCATCGTTAGTGAAATCTGGGAAGGTGCAATCTGGCGACATTGTTGGGCTATATTCAGGCCATCACACAATGATTTACAAGGGGAAGAAAAATGGCAAATACTTGTTCTATTCGTTAGGCAGGACTAGTACGCCAAATGGAAATCAAAGTGATGAAAATAATAAGGCTAAATTGTCTGCCAAGAAAATTCTAAACTACAAAAGTAGCGGCAGTCTCAGAATTAGTTATGTAATCAGTCCGAAACGTAATATTGTTATTAATTATCCATAAGGCTAATGTTAAAATTTATCTATGAGTAGCGACTTTGAAGAAAAATTTGTCAACGATATACAGAATGAATCTGATAAGTCTGTTAAAAAAACTACGAACCAATCCTCTCATTTTAATAAAATAGCTATTGTAACAGTTTTAGCCTTAGTTTTAATAATAGTTATCGAAACAGTAGCTTTAGTAGTTGTATCGTCTAATAAAGGTCGAAACGATGAAGTCGAAAATCCAGAAGAAGTTATAAGTGACTCTGAGCTCGGAGGAGATTTTACCAATGACAATTCTTATACCTATGACGAAAGTGACAATCTAATTTCTTTCGACTTAAGTTGCACTTCAAAGAATAATGCTCGCTACGTTTTTACAAAGTTAAATAATTACGAAGAATACGATTCAAATAATACAAAAATTAAATCTGGTACATATGAGATTATCCACGACGGAATCGTATTATTAAAAGCGACAAATAATAGCGAACAAGTATTATACTTTGACGGTTTTGATATAGCCAAAGGTACGGATTTCTATACCTGCAAGAGCAATCGCGAAGCTAACTAAAGAGAACTTATTGCAAAAAGAAAAACCCCGAATAATCGGGGACTTTCTTTGGTGCGCGAGACTGGACTTGAACCAGCACGCCCGAAGGCATATGCTCCTAAGGCATACGTGTATACCAATTTCACCACTCGCGCAAAATGTAAAAGTTACAGAACTTATTCTATCAAAAATACCTCAAAACGGCAACGTTATTTGATAATACACTGAATATATGGTATAATACAAAAGTTGCATTAGAACTACTCGATCCATGCAACGAGGTTTCTTAAACAAAGGAGGGGACTAGTAAATGCTGCTTAAGACACCCAACATTACCAGATGGACAATCTATGTAGATCCAAGACTTGGCAATCCCGCTACCAAGAAAATGTGGGCCGGTAAGTTAGCCGACTTTCTCGACACCGCCAAGGTCGGCGACATGATTAAGTTTACGGAAGACGTAGAGGACCCCGATTACACTTTCAGCCTCGTAGGAGATGTCCACGGAAAGAGCGGTGAGGACTTTGTCGACGGAGATCCGATCAGAACTTCGTACGTAGTGAGCTTTAAGCGCGTAGAGGGAGGATTTCTCGACGCCGTGTATGAGGTTCAGACAAAGAACTCCACCTATTACGTAGACGGCAACGAATCGCGCCTGCTCATTCGCGCTATAGCTTCCATCTAATCCATCGAGTTGCTCATTTGCACCTTGCTCCTTAGCATCAGCTGAGGAGCACTTTTTGTGACTTAAATTTCTAACGCACTTGTGCTTTTCTATGTTAAAATAAGATGTGATGATTATGGGTGGATTATGAACCGTATTGCGATTTATTTAAATCAGCATATCGATGGCGTAGTTTATAGTGCGCCCAATGTTTTGGAGCATTATTCAACCGACCGTTCGCTCCTAAAATTCCACCCACGCATTGTTGCAATTCCTGCTAACACAAATGATATTCGCCGTCTCGTAAAATTTTCTAATCAGCTTGCCGCTAAAAAGATTTCTCTACCAATTACCGTCCGTGGTGCTGGCTATAGTAAAACCGGCTCGAGTATTGGTAATGGTTTGATTATTTCCACTGAAAAACTAAATCATATTCAAGAAATTGATGTTCGTCAGCGCCTCATTCGCGTTCAGGCGGGCGTCACTTTAGGCGAACTGAAAAAGGCCCTTGGCGTACATGGTCTAGATTTACCAGTTAGTGGCGATCCGCACGAGACAATTGGCGGTCTCATTGCTAAAAATGCCTCCGCCAGCGTCAACACTGAACCGAAGACAATCATTGACTTCGTCGAAGAAGCGGAAATTATTCTGAGTGACGGCAGCTTAATCGAGACGGACAATTATAGTCCACGTACGCTCAAGAAAAAATTGAATCAAAAGAATCTTGAGGGTGAAATTTATCGTCAAGTTAAAGAAATTCTCGATAAGCAATCCGAAAATGTGATGAAAATCGCGCTTAATACCCAGAATCGTTCAGGTTATTCGGGCATAAAATCCGTACAAGAAAAACGCAATTTCAACCTGCTACCACTCTTTTGCGGCTCAGAAGGTACTCTCGGCATTATTACCGAAGTTATTTTGCGCGTCGAACCGGTATTTGAGAAACCGGATTGGTTTGCAATTCCGTGCGCCGATGCCAAAGAATTTGTGCGCATCAGTAAGATTCTCAAAAAGCTCAAATTTACCAATATTGAAGTTTATGATGCGGCATTGTTTAACCAGGCTGACACGACCGGTAAAACTTGCGGCTTTTATCGCAAAGCACCAGACGAGGGCTATCTAATCATCGCGAATACGAAGGATGATGCACGTCGCGATCGTCGTCGCAAACTCGCTAAGCTTAAAAAAGCTTTGACTGGCAAAGACAGAATAATTGTTGAAGATGTTAAAAACTCACGCGATTTTGTGGCGGTTAATGAGAACTTGCTCGCATATCTGAATGATGCTGGCGCAAATTATTATTTACCACTTGTAGACGGTACTTATATTCCAGAAGAAAAACAAGCGGATTTCCTGCGTGGCTTGCAACTCATGACTGAAAAATTTAAGCTCAAGCTCGCCGTGTATGGTTCGGTTGATTTTAATACTTTTACAGTGCGTCCAAGCTTCACTCCAGCTACTTCTGAAGGGCGCAAAGAGCTAATTTCGTTCCTACGCAAATACCTCAAATTGGTCGAGCATTGTGAGGGCTATCCTTGTGGCGATGCGCCAGAAGGCCGATTCCTAGCTATGTTTACGCGCCCAAGCGAAGATACTGAAACTCTCGCCATCTATGGCAAAATCAAAGAAATATTTGACCCATACGACATTCTTAATCCTGGTCTCAAGCAAGAAGTTGAACCGCGCAACGTTTTGCGCCACTTCCGCACCGATTACAACGACGGCGTCAATACCGTTAAATAGCTCAGCTTACGCTTTATTATCTCTATCTGTTCTGGTATAATTTTTGGTATGAAATCTACCAGCAAAAAACTCAGTACATCGGTAGAATTTACCGTTGAGTTCGATCAAAAAGACTTTGAGCCTGCACGATTGAAGGCTCTCGAGCGTCTCGCTCGCAATATCAAAGTTCCAGGCTTCCGCAACGGCAAAGCTCCAGCTAACGTTGTCGAACAACATGTCGATCCAAACGATTTAGCTTCGCAGACTTTAGACATCGTGGTACGCCAGGCAATTCCGAAGTTATTCAATGACGAAGGTTTGACTCCAGTCTCCATTCCGCACGTCGACGTCATGAAATATGTTCCAGGCGAAATGGCTGAATTGACCATCACTGCCGATATTATGCCAGAGGTAAAACTTGGCGATTATGAAAATGTAAAAGTTGTTTATGACGAACCAGAAGTTACCGACAAAGATGTCGAAGACGTCTTGCATCGCATCGCCGAAAGCTATGCTGAGCCAAAAGTTGTCAAACGCGCCGCTAAGAAAGGCGACGAAGTTATCATTGACTTTAAAGGTAAAAAGGATGGTAAGGCTTTCGATGGCGGTTCTGCCAAGGATTATCATCTTCGTCTCGGCTCTGGTCAGTTTATTCCTGGTTTCGAAGATGGCATTGTTGGTCACGAAGTGGGCGACAAGTTTGATCTCGATATTACTTTTCCTAAAGATTACGCCAGTAAAGAACTCGCTGGTGCTAAGACAGTATTCGAAATTCTAGTTAAGCAAGTTTCTGAAATAGAAACGCCAAAGATTGACGATAATCTTGCTCAAAAATCCGGCGCTTTCAAGACACTCAAAGAATTGCGCGAAGACATCATGAAGAATCTTAAATCTCGCGCTTCTTATGAGGCGGACGAAAAATACAAAGACACGCTCTTGAACGAGATTATTTCTCATTCTAAGACCGAAGCGCCAGCCTCATTAGTCCAAGAACAATTCGAAAGCATGAAAGAGGACATGTTCCGCAATCTTCGCTCACATGGTATGGAGATTAACCAATATCTCGAACAGACCAAGCAGAAACTAGAAGATTGGGAAGCTGACCTTCGCGAAGCTGCCCGCAAACGCGTAATCGGTAGCATCGTTGTCCAAAAGCTTGCCGACGTACTTGGTATTGAAGTTTCCGAAGAGGAAGCCGCTCAGCAAGTCGTTGAAATGCGCGCCGTTTACAAGAATGATCCAAAAGCTCTCGAGCAACTTAACAACCCTGAGGTTGCTACCGGTATTCGTAACCGCATGCGCGTCGATAAAACTATGAACAAGCTAGTTGAAATTAATAAGCCACATGCTAAGAAGCCGGCCAAGAAAGCCGCCACTAAGAAGTCCGCGAAGAAATAAATATCGCTCTCCTTAACAATGCCGCCAGTCCACATAAGTCGGGCTGGCGGTTTTTGAGTCTATTTACGTCGGCGTACGCCGCCCGTATCGCCGGTATTGGCCAAATGCCAATGGTCGCCATATTCGCAGTGATACCAAGATAAGGTGCCGGACGGTAGATTATGTTCAGCCTCAACCAAATAAGCGCTCATTTCGGCCGTATCTTCGTCGGGGTAGCAAATCTTGTTTTTGTCGCCGACCCAGCAACGTTGTGGATTATATGGGGCAGGGCGCTTATTTTGAGAACGCGACATTAAAAATCTCCATGCAAGAATCGTAGACGTTGCTCTTCTGGCATATGTTCTATCGCGTAACGCAAGGTCGTGCGCGAGAGCCGCGAATAATTATCGATTAAATACGACTCAACAACATGCTCATCTACTTTGCTATAAATATCACGCAACATCCAACCGCAGGCTTTATGCATTAAATCTTCTGGGTCATCAATGCGATTATCAATCATTTCCAGGCCATTGCCCATGATGTTTTTGCGATAAAAAGCCATATAGGCGACTACCGAAATGCGACGTCGCCATAAATCTTTGGAGCCATTCAGCTCGGCCAAAATTCCTTCATCGTGGTTTTCGAGACACCAACGCCCAATCAGATGTGGCGCGAAGCAATCGACCAAATCCCAGTTATTGATATGGTCGAGATTGTCGAGGTAGAGCTTAATAATCTCCGCACTATTCTTGCGATATTGGTCTTTCATAATTGCGAGCGCGGCAAAGCGAAATTCGTGTACTGGCGATTGTAATAGCTCGCGCAGTTCATTCATGGGCATTTTATTGTATTGCTTGGCGCATTTACGGATATGTGGAGAGGGAATGCCGAGCAAAATATCACCTTCACCGTAACCGCCGGGAGTGATGCCAAAATAGTGCTGCGTTCGCTCACTGCGATCAGCGTCAATGCCTTTTTCTAGCTCTGCAATTAGCTCTTCTTTCATCAGAGATATTCTACCATACCTTAAGCTCATTGACAAAAATGCAATTTTGTGCTATAATGGACCTATGGAAAGTATTTGGGAAAAGTTTTCAAAAATGTATCGCGAAAAGGATCAAGTTGGTCTTCTAACTTGGGCTTACGTGATTATTTCTGTTGCGGTCGTAATCGTAGCTGGTCTCATTGCTTTAATTAACCAATCTGTTGGTGTTGCTATCTTAATTATTCCTCTTGTAGCCGTTGCTGCAATGTGTGCTAATGTTATGGTATGGTCTCTGATTCGTTTCATTCTTCAAACTCACGAGACTAAAGAAAAAGCCAAACAACGCGCCGCAAAGCAGGCTGCCAAGAAAACTAAATAATGAATCCAAGCGAAGATACGCGCAATCTTATCGATAAATATAAAGGTCTCAGCAATGAGGAAATTATTGCTGACCTCGATAAAACACGTATCCCGCTCGAAATTGCCATCGAAAATTTGGCACATGATTTTAATATCGGTACCATCGTTCGTAATGCGAACGCTTTTAATGTTGCGCGCGTGCATATTATTGGCAAAAGAAAATATAACCGTCGTGGCGCGATGGTAACGGACAAATATCTGCACATTGATCACTTTGCGACTGTCGACGAATTTGTGGATGACGCCCACGCGCGCGGTATGAAAATTGT
>JAGCSL010000041.1 GCA_017964115.1 Candidatus Saccharimonadota bacterium | reverse complement strand
GAAAGTGACCCATCGGTTATTAAAGGAAAAATTCAGCGTGGCAAGATTAAACCGGGAGATACGGTTGAATTTTACGACACTAATGGCGAATATGTTTGTGATGCAAAAATTGCGAGCGTCGAAATAAATGGCAATGCTGTTCGCTTCGCGACCGAGGGCGACGATATCTCGCTGCGTTTAGAAACGAGCATATTAAAGGAAACCACCCTGCCGCGCGGTTCGGTGGCGATTAAGTAAAAAGATCTAATGTCTAAAAAAGATAAAAAGAAAAAAGTTATAGTGGCCGTAAGTTTCGCTCTGATGAGCGTTTTTGCGGTAATTACTTTAGTATTGTTTATAAACGATGCGCCATTTTGGCTTTTTGGTATTACTTTAGCAATAATGATGCTTTTGTATGTGGTCGAGGAATACTTTAACGCGAATATCAAACGAGAAAAGCTTGGTTTTGCCGATAACGTCGAAGACGAAGATGAAACGGATGAGTCCGTAAAAAGAGATCTAGCCAGAGTAAAGAAAAGATACAATGAGCTGACAAAAGGTGGCGAGAGAGAGGCTAAAAAACGCGAAGAAATGGTAAGCCTGAGGATAGGTCAACTTGCAGGCGTCTTCGTATTGGTGCCGGCTATCTATTTGTTATGTTTATTTATTACGCCTAATAGCGCGACGGTGCAAAATATTGCCATAATAGCAACAGGCGTAATTATTGTGTTTGTCGTAGTTGCGTTCTTTTATTATCTCTTTGCGGACTCTAAAAACGATTCGGATAATACTAAATTGCTTGCGGAAATGATACGAACGATGGGGGCGAAAAATATCCTAAGTTCTTACCATATTCTATATAAAAAATATGTAGCAAATTTTGATCTAATTAGGGGTAAATTCAAAGCGGGGGATGAAGTAGTATTATTGAATACTGACTGGCTCAGAGTCGGTAAAGCTAAAATTAAATCACTTGAATCTATTCAAGATAAAACATACGAAGTTTCAATTACTAATGTACGGTATGATGAGCTTGACTACAGTGGAGGTTTTTGTCGGATTATCTCCGGCGTGGACGAAACTAAATAATTATTCTATAATATAAATTAGTTATGGCAAATATTTTTGATTATGTAGAAAAATACGGCGATATTCGCTTCGAGAATAAGAAATTCAACGAGGTAGACAACCTGGTCTTCTCGCAGATTGCCTACTTGGATTTTTCGCACACTAAAATCAATGAGAACTGCCATACGCTTGAAGAGATTGGCCGCGCTTATCTGCGCAAACACAGTCTAAAAGACGTGAAAAAGCTAGGTATTGCGATTACTTCAGCCTATGAGCTCCTGATTCGCGTGATTGAAAAAGATCGCTATCGTCATTTGATTGTTTCGAATTATGTTTATAACACACGTCGCGATATGCAATTTAGCGCGATGATGTTTAGAATCACGCGCGGTTTGGAATGTGTGGCCTTTGAGGGTACGGACCAGCTGATTAGCGGCTGGCGTGAGGATTTTGAAATGTCCTGCTCTTTCCCGGTGCCGTCACATATTGAAGCAACAAAGTATCTTAATGAACATGTAAGCTTATTTGGGCCAAAAGTGATCGTCTGTGGCCATTCAAAAGGTGGCAACCTTGCTTTGGTGGCGCCAATGTTTATGAATAGCGTGAAGCGTCAACGTATCAAGATGATTTACAACAATGACGGTCCAGGTTTGCGTCCGAATGAGTATAACTCCCCTGCCCATCAAAAAATTCTAAAGAAATATGTACATATCGTGCCGCATTCTACGATTGTGGGCGCGATGTTGCGCGATAAAAACTATCTGGTCGTGAAGTCCGATAAGGAAAATATTTTAGGCCATGCGGCGGCGACTTGGGAGGTGGTCGATGACCATTTTAAACGCGCACGTCGTTCTGAGCATAGTTTGGAAATTGAGCGTCGTTTGTGGGCGTGGCTAGATAAACATGATGATGCTGACCGCAAAAAAGTGCTCGAAGCGGTATTCGGTACGATTGAGGGGTGCGATATTTTGGATACAATTTCGCTTAAAAAAGTGCGTAATTTGATTAAGATTTTCCGTTCAACCAAAGATATAGATAAAGAGAGTAAAGACTTAGTTATCGGTCTCTTTAAAGAAGTCGCGATAAAAAAATAGCGCCGACCCCCTCCTTGAAGGTCGACGCAAACGGCTTATTGACTATAGGCTCTGCGAAGCCAGCTCAAACTTTTGCCGATTCTGAGCAAATGCAACTGCATCAGCGTGTCCATGAGTGCGCCGAGTTCCTGCGTGTTCAGGTTCAGATAGTCCGGCATCAGGAAACAGTATCCGCGCTTGGTGCGGGCCTGACTGCAGACCTGCGCGACCATGATCTCGGAATCCTTACCCGACAGGTTCATATTACGCACGATAACGCGCCTGATCTGGTCGTTACCGATGCGTCTATGCTCCCACGTGGTAAAGCGATTCTCGCGTCCGAACTTGTCGAGCGCCCACTGGTTCGGATCATTGATGACGAAGATGTGATTCTGTGCGTCATTCGCAATGACCAGAAGCTCTGCACGCTGTTCCGTGACGAAACTGTGCCCCTGCAGATGAGTGGCGATTTTCCCGAGCAAATCCTCGAGGATCATGTAGTCGCCCTTATCTGGATCGAACCGATAACTGAAATGATAGAGACCGCCGTTGTTTAAATCAATTGTACTTGCCATTTTAAAGATCACCCGCCCTTTCTGTGGGTTTTCCCTTTTGGCCCGATTGCCGCAGAAAAAATACCCGTATTTGTATATTATACCACAGATACGGGTAAAAGTCAATTACAACAGGGGTAGCTACTCGAGACGGCGGCAGTTATTCCATTGGAAGATAATACCGACGGCAGCAACGGCGAGGAAGATTACTAGGTAATATTCTGGCTTTGCCCATCCGAGTAAAGATAAGATACTGATTATCACTAAGCGCGCACCCTCAATAGAGGTAGCTAAGATAATCATAGGTTTAATGAGCCAGACGGCAATGACGCCGGTTACTACACCGACGGCGACCGCGATGGCGGGTAGTGTCCAGTCGGTCGCTGGGCCAAAGTTTTGAATTACGGACATGCCAAAAGTGGCGCCAACTGTTACAAAGACGGCAAATTTTTCGATAGTCATGCCGAACATGCCAAGAACAAGGCCGCCCACGCAGCACAGAATAAACTGCCAGAGTTGATCGGCGACGATTTTGTCAACGAAGAGTGAGACAAGCCAGTAACCCACGATAAACCAGATAATAGTAATAGCGATTTTTTTGACGCGATAACCAAACAGCAACAAGAATGCGCCGATGATTAATGCGACTATATCAGTTGGAATTGATACCATAAGACTCCTTTTATTGTATTAATATTATACCAATTGTCGCGAGAATCACGGCAATTAAGTGCGCCAAAACGACGTGACGATCGAGTTTTTCGCGGCCGAATTTTGGCCAGATGATTGAAAGAATAAGGCCAAGCACGAAGGTAAAAATGAGCTCGAGAACGTTATAAGTTACGGACACGAGTGAGGCGATGCCGATAATCAGCGCATAGCGGCTGAGGAAGTCTGCAATAATACAAATGATCTGGTTAACGCCTTCCGCGAGAAGGAATTTTCCGCGTTTGCGACGCCAAATATATTTCATGCGCTGTTGCCAATCTTTGTGAGTAGCGTAGAGGAGAATATCTGAAACGCCGCGACCAATCAGGAAGTAAAAGAAGACACTGTAATAGTCGTAATGTTCGCCAACGTGCGTAGAGATCATACCGCTGGTGGCGTTAATGATGACGAATAATATCAGCAAAAGCGCAACACTAAATTCGACGCGACGACTGCGTGGGCGCTTGCGCGAGAAGACGATGACGACCGGGGCTAGCAAGATAATGATGAAGGCAATTAATTGAAGCGGCGTAATGGTCTGGCCGAATAAAAACCAATCGGCCAAAAGATAAACAACCGGAATTAGCTGGTAGAAAATAGCGGCAGTAGTGGCCTCCTCTTCTTTGAGGGCAAGATAATAAGGGATGGAGGAAAGCGATGCCGCAACGCCGGAAAGTAATAGTAAGCCAATGTCTCTGATGGCGATATCTTTAACGCCAAAGAGTAGTAGAACTATAACGGCAAAAATCAGATAAGAGAAGCCGTTGAAGATTTTCATGGATTGCGGTTTTTTGCCGCGGAAGATTACGTCGGTGGTGTAATTATCAATGAAGGCACTAAATGACCAAATTATAGCCACGAAAATGCAGATGATT
>JAGCSL010000040.1 GCA_017964115.1 Candidatus Saccharimonadota bacterium | reverse complement strand
GAGCTGGGTACAGAACGTCGTGAGACACTTCTGTTTATCTCCGGCATGATCGTTAGGAATTTTGAGGAGATTTGTCTCTAGTACGAGAGGACCGAGATGAACGAATCTCTAGTGTATCGGCTGTGGCCACCTGCTGCATTGCCGAGTAGCTATGTTCGGAATAGATAAGCGCTGAAAGCATATTAAGCGCGAAACTAACTCCAAGATAAGAATTCCCTATGACCTCCCAGAAAGATGATCTGGTTGATAGGTGCAAGGTGGACGCATGGCAACATGTGGAGCCGAAGCATACTAATAGAGGCATTGCCTTTTTATGTTCTACTTATTGTTTTTATGCTTGCATAACGACGATAAGTAGAGTAGACTTAACTAGTAACTGGTGTTCAAGCACCACGTCAATTAAAATTTCAAGCATCTTACATCGAGATAAGATACTAAAACAGAACCATTGGATTTGCGGTTCGCCCTTAGTGTCTTTTCTCGGTGTCCATAGCGCCAGGGAAATACCTGTTCCCATTCCGAACACAGAAGTCAAGCCTGGTAGCGGCGATTATACTGCTTTGCGGGAAACTAGCAAGATGCCGAATTATATAAAAGGCCACCTCAACGGGTGGCCTTTTATCTTGCTTGCAAGAATAAAAGCCACCAGAGAGGTGGATTTTTGTACTTGTACAAAAAATACGCACGATTAGTGCGTCCTTTTATATAACAAACAGGCTCATCAGACCTGTTTGCATTATATGTTTATTGTAGCCACCTCAACGGGTGGCCTTTTATCTTATAACGAGCATTTTATTGTGATACGATATTTATATGAACGGCAAAGGCAAAAACTCTAGAAAAACATCTTTATCAAAAAGATCTGAGAATATTCGCTTTTTATATGCATTAGACTGCGCCTTGGCATTTTTATTTCTCATTGTAGAGGTTATTAGAGCCATGAATAAGTATGGATCTTCGGGCTATAATGGCCTCGTTTCGTTAATTGTTTTCTCGTTCGTGCCCCTATTAGCGTTTATCTATATATGTTTTGCTCAGATATCCAATATTAAAATGGCAAATATCTCTAAAGCAAATCGTCGGCAAAACATTATTATTCTCCTGTCATTGCCGATCATTTTTATTAATTATTATCTCGGATCTTTTAATCTTTGCATTAGTACTTGTTCCGACATTAAAGCGGATACTGTATCCATGTTTGTTGGCCTACTAACATTTATTATGGTTCCGATAATAATAAAAATTATTATCCGTCAAAATAGAAAATAATATGCAGATACATCTTCATCCAGAAATTTTTAATCAGGTTGCGCATGGGGTCAAGACAGTTGAAGCTCGCGTAAATGACGAAAAGCGACAAAAGCTAAAAATTGGCGACATCATCACGGTTCTAAAAAGGCCAGATGAAATTGAAACATTATCAGTACGTGTTACCGGCCTCAAATATTTCAAAAACTTTACCGAATTAGCAGACAACTACAGCATAGAGCAACTTTATTCTCCAAACTTCACCAAAGAACAATATTTAGCGTTATTTCCGAACTTTTATTCTGATGCGGAAATTGCTAAATTTGGAACCGTCGCTATTGAATTTGAGCTAATTTGACATTTGTTACGCTAGTAAAAATACCAAAGACTACGGAGGGGCAATAAAAAGCAATAAAACACCTTGCGTTATTAAAACATTTATGCTTTAATTAACACAGAGTGTGGTCCTATCGTATCGGAGTCGATATAAAAGGATCAAAAAAATGAAAAACAAAAATTTATTTATTCCCGTGGCACTATTCATTTTTGCGCTATCTTTTTTACCAACTAGTGCACACGCGGGTAGTCTTGGCGACTTTAAGCAAACGATCAATGTCGACGTGAACTGTTCCTACTGTATTACTGAAACTAAGAGCTTAGACGTTCAATTATTCGCCGACGGCCAACCAGTCGAAGGCAAAACTGCGACACTTACGAAAGAAACAGGTTATAAAACTACTTTTGAGGATTTGGATGTATTCAAAGGCGCAAAAACGCCAGAACTCATTGACTATGAAGTAAAAGTCCTTAAGGACGGTAAATATAAAAGCATGTTCGACAAGCAGGTTTCATACGAGACCCAGACCATCAATAAGTGGATCCAAATTGCTCCAGAAGATCTCAAGCCTGGTCATAGTTATGCCCTTATGACTGAAAACTGGAACTACGAGAATAATGGCCATGATAACAAATATGTATTCATGTCTAGCGACCTAGAACTAGATGAAGCAACTGCCGAAGCGAACTATACAATTGTTGATGGGAAAAAGTCATATTTCGCCTTAACTACAGAACCTGAAGATATTTCCATTTGGAAGTTTGATAAAATTTCCAGTGACGACCCAGATTATGCAAATTATAAGAACACCTGGACGCTTACAGGTGTTAGCAGTGGAAGTAAACCGCTAGTTCTATCAGACTTTGTTTATGATGATCATATTGATACGATTTGGCGCTACTCGAGCAAAAATGGCTATAATCAAGGCGAAAACTCGTACAATACTAATAAATTAAGTATTATTCCTGTGGATAATACGCGCGGTCGCTTCTTTATCGCTGGCAAGACTGCCGATACCGATGGCGTATTGTCTGATTTCCGATATGCTGGCGTGAGCCATTTCTATAGTGTCGTTGCTCAGACCGAACCGGATTACTCTGCACAGTTCCTCGCATTCGAGTATGTAGAGAATCAGAAAGTTCAAGTCGCTACCGATTTTACTTATACTATGGAGCTTTGTTCAAAAGAGTCGGCGGCAAAACCTGATAACCCAAACACCGTTGATCATGGACAAATAACGCTATTTTCTAGCATATTTGGCGTCAGTTCACTTGCTTTAGCTTGTCTTCTGCATCGCATGAAACGACACTAGAACAATAATAGCTCCCCGAAAGGGAGCTATTATTTTCTTATCACATCTCTCAGTTCGTCAAGAATTTGCTTGTCTTTCATGTGTTCTACGCTACGAAAGCGCGCCAATGGAACACCCGCTTCATAAAAAATGCGGTTAATTTCGATATCGCGTTTTACGCGCGCATCGTAGTCATGGGAGGTGTCGTCGAGCTCGATTGCGCAAATTATTTCACCGCTTTTTTTGCTGATTAATACAAAATCCACTGACTTTCCATTGATATGTTTAAAAGCGGCTGACCAATTCTGTCCCTTTATCTTGTGGTTTAGGATAGACGATAGGTGAACTTGTGGCAAAATATACCAATAGCGACCAACGAGTACGTTTAGCCGATGGAAAAACTGATTTTCGCGTTCGGTCATGATATATTTTCGAGAATAATAACGATAATTGGATTTCTTTATCTCGAACGGCTTTGTTGCCTGCTTGCGGTCAATTATTAAGCGAGGTGCGTTAGTCAAAACTAGCACAAGAATCGCAATCCCACCTACAATTAACGCAGTTTTTAAATCCATAGATATATTATCTCATATTTCTGCTAGTTATTCTTCAGGAAGAACAAACTATAATTATTGCAGCCTTCTGCCTGTTCTTGAGTTGGTCCGATTAGAGCACTTTTTTCTGGATCAATATCGGACACTCTTTTTTCGCAATTATGCCTATAGACGAGCCAATCGATTGCTAGTATTGTCAGGACAACAATCACAACGCATAAGACAATTCCGAGCACCACCCAAAATGTACTAACCGTACTCTGCTTGATATGTTCTTTGCGACTCGTCTTTGCAGTTTTTTGCTTTCTCGGTTTCGATTTCTGCTTTACCATAAGTTCATTATATATTATGCGCGTATTCTTTTGATTAATTTGCTTTTATCAAACTGTTTCCAAACCCATTCTACTAATGTAGTCATCCAGCGTAAAACTAGAATAGAGAAGAGGGCGAGTGCGGCGCAGATCACCCAGCTTTGCAAGGCCATTCTGGTCATACCGAAGAAAGCCGGAATAATAGCATAACAAAGCGCTAGGCCAGCGACACAAAGACCAATTACTGCACCTTTGTATTTATCGATTGGCTTTGATGCGCGCGCTACCATCATGATGCCTACCACCATCAACAGAAAAGTACAGGAAGTTGATATTTCGATCTGGCTGACGCCGAATATTCTGCCGAGCACCACCATCATCATAACGACAATCATGTCGGTGAGGCCGCCCGGCGTGGCGCGTTTGAGAATATTACTGACGAAGTTGCCTTTAATTAAATCGTGGTTTGGTGCTTGCGAAAGTAGGAAGCCTGGGATGCCGATCGTAAATGCACTGATTAGTGAAATTTGTGCCGGAATCAGCGGATATGCAATCATGAATAAAATTGCGAGTACGGAAGTAATAAAAGAAAACACATTTTTGACTAAGAATAGGCTACCTGAGCGCTCAAGGTTGTTTACGACGCGTCGGCCTTCTGCTACAACTTCTGGCATGCGTGCGAAATCTGATTCGAGTAGCACAACCTGTGCAGCTTGGACGGCCGCATCGCTACCGCTCGCCATCGCAACAGAACAATCCGCATCGCGCAAGGCCAGCACGTCATTTACGCCGTCACCAGTCATGGCAACGGTCTTACCGTCTGCCTGCATTGATTTTACGAATTTACGTTTTTGTTCTGGTGTGACGCGCCCAAAAACAGTATACTTTCGCATTGCTTCATCGATTTTTTCGTTCGAGTCCAAAGTCGAGGCATCGACATAGTTTTCGGCGCCTTTAATTCCAGCTTTTTTGGCAACTTCAGATACTGTGCGTGGATTATCTCCAGAAATAACCTTAATTTCAACGCCTTGCGCGGCGAAGAACTTAAAGGTCTCAGTGGCACTTTCGCGAATTGGGTTTGTAATTAGAACCAAAGCAAGCGGGGTAATTTTTGCAATTAATTTGCGCCCATCCGCAGAGTCATCATATTTACTAAACAGTAAAACACGATAACCTTTACTGCCGTAATCTTCAATTTGCTCCTGATATTTCCCGTAATCTTCGCCCAAAACAAATTCTGGCGCACCAAGTACATAAGTTTCTTTTTCGAAATTTACGCCACTGTACTTAAACTCACTTGAAAAACCCGATACGCTCGTAACTTTGCGGCCGGCCGGTTTTGTAAAATAGGCTTTCATGGTTTCCATAGTGATATTGTCAGCAGCTTGCGCACTCGCAAAATCGCTCAATAGTCCAAATAACTCGTTTTGACCATGGTTTTTACTAAGTGATATGACGCTATCGACGCTCATTGTATTGTCGGTGATTGTGCCAGTCTTATCGACGCAGAGCACATTTACGCGCGCTAAAGTTTCAATGCTCTTCATATCGTGCAAAAGTACTTTTTTCTGCGCCAACTGCATTGCGCTCACAGCCAATGCAATACTAGACAGCAAGAATAGGCCTTCCGGAATCATGCCAATAATTGAGGCGACCGCCGATTGCACGCTACGTTGCAATTCGACATGATTTACGAAGAAATTTTGCGCAAACATTGCCAAGCCAATAGGAATAATTGCAATACCGGCAATTGTGACAATTTTATTTAACGAGCGAATGATTTCAGACTGTTCTTTAGTCTTAACTTTTTTAGCTTGTAAAGTGAGTTGCGAAATGTACGATTCTGCGCCGACACGCGTTAGTTGTGCATAGCATTCGCCCGAAACTACAAAGCTACCACTCATCAATTCGCTGCCTTCAGTTTTGAGAATTTCGTCCGCCTCGCCAGTTAATAGCGATTCGTTAACTTTTGCCTCGCCATATAGCACTACGGCGTCAGCCGGAATTTGATTGCCGGCACGAAATACAACTACGTCATTCTGTACTAAGCGTTCGGCGTTAACATTTTTCTCGCGCCCTTCGCGGATCACGTTAGCGGTTGGCGCGTTTAGCATTGTGAGCTTGTCTAGGACTGTTTTGGCGCGCATTTCCTGAAAGATACCGATCAATGTGTTCGCGATAATAATCGGCATAAAAGTTAAATCACGATATGAGCGCACGGCAATCAATAAAATCGCTATGATCAAAAAAACGAAGTTAAAATAAGTAAAGACGTTGCTAACCACGATTTCTTTGACGGTCTTGCTCGGTGGTTTAACGGCAGTATTAACGAGTCCTTCGCGACGCATCGCGTGGACTTGTTTCTTTGTTAATCCTTTTTGGTAGTTGACCTTAATTTTTGTCTTCACTATTCAATTATATCTCAAAAAATTGCTATATAATAATAAGCATAATGGCTAATTATTTTGAACAGAGCATCGCAGAGGTAGAAAGAGAACTAAAAACTGGCCCTCATGGCCTCAGTGCGGCCGAAGCGTCCACTCGTCAGCGCAAATATGGTGCGAATACACTCCCAAAGAAGAAAAAGGACGGCATTGTTAAGATTTTTCTCAGTGAATTTATGGATCCAATCGTGTTGCTTTTACTTGTCGCGATCGTTGTGTCTTTTTTTGTGGGCGAAATTGTTGATGCTGTTGCAATAATATTTATCGTTTTAGTAGATGCGATTATTGGCACTTATCAGGAAAATAAAGCCAATAATACTGCTGATGCGCTCTCAAAACTTGTTAAAGACGAAGTGCACGTAATTCGTGACGGCAAAGACGTTTCAATCGGCGTAGAAAAGCTTACGATTGGCGATTTAGTTTTACTCGAATCTGGCGACAAAATTGGCGCCGATATGCGCGTAATCGAGGCGCATAACTTCACTGTCGACGAATCGATTCTAACAGGCGAAAGTGTTCAGGTTGCTAAAACTAATGAAGCACTTAATGGCAAAAAACTATCAATATCAGACCGCGAAAATATGGTTTTTTCGGGTACTACGGTCGTAACTGGTCGCGCCAAGGCTTATGTTACGGAGATTGGTCTCGATACAGAATTAGGCAAAATCGCCGATAGCCTCGCAACGACCGAAGACGAGAAATCGCCACTCACTATTCGAGTTGAAAAATTCAGCAAACAAATAAGTGTTATGGTTGTTGCGGTGGCTATCGTTATTGCGATTCTTTTAATTGCAAAACATACGCCGGGTCATGAAATACTTCTTACCGTGATTGCCTTCGCAGTGTCAGCGATGCCGGAAGGTCTACCACTCGCGCTTACGATGGCGCTTACTATCGCGGCAAACAAAATGTCCAAAAAGAACGTTATAGTGCGCAAGCTGAATGCCGCCGAATCGCTCGGCAGCTGTACGGTAATCGCTTCAGATAAGACCGGTACGCTTACTGTTAACCAGCAAACCGCCAAACGTATCGTTTTACCGAATGGTGAAGAATATCAAATCACTGGCACCGGCTACGAAACAAAGGGTAGGGTAATTGGCAATGTGCCAAAATATGCCGAGGAAATTGGCCTATATGGTGCGTTGAATAATGAAGCGGATATTTCAGGCAAAACTCCAATCGGCGATTCGATCGACATCGCATTCTTAGTATTAGCAGCGAAACTTGGCGTTAAGACCAAAGGCATTAAGATTCTTGAACGAATTCCGTATGAATCCGAGAATAAATATTCCGCCGTATTTTACGAAAAGGACGGTAAAACTTTCTGTACAGTCAAAGGCTCGTTAGAAGTAGTGAAAGATTTTTGCGACAAAGTGAATTTTGCTTCCAGCAAAAATACCACAAAATTGAAACAGCAAAATGAAAACCTCGCCAAAGACGGTTTTCGCGTCATTGCTGTAGCGAATGGTGAAATTCGTAAAAGTAATAATTATGATGCAAATAATATCAAGAACCTTACCTTCATGGGTATGGTCGGATTCATCGATCCGATCCGTAAAGAAGCAGTTGTTTCAATTCGCGAGTGTCATGAAGCTGGCATTAAGGTTTTGATGATTACGGGCGACCATCCACTCACGGCTTTATCAATCGCAAAAGATTTAAAACTCGCTGAGACGGAGGCGCAAGTCGCAACTGGCGACGAGGTAGCTGAAGCGGCGCGTGGTTCTAAGCACAGTTTCGACGATTTTATTGCTGGCAAAACTGTTTTTGCGCGTGTGGCGCCTTTGCAAAAACTAAAAATCGTCGAATCATTAAAACGTCAGGGTGAATTTGTGGCCGTTACAGGCGATGGCGTTAATGATGCGCCCGCACTAAAGGTTGCTAATATCGGCATCGCAATGGGTTCCGGTACTGATATTGCGCGCGAAACTGCCGACATGATTATTATTGATGACAATTTTAAGTCCATTGTGGCCGGTGTTCAGGAAGGGCGCGTAGCTTTTGCGAATATTCGCAAAATTATTTACTTTTTGATTTCTTGCGGCTTAGCTGAAGCGGCCTTTTTCTGTCTCGCCATTGCTTGTGATATGCCGATGCCATTGGTTGCCGTGCAGCTACTCTGGCTTAATGTCGTGACGGACGGCATTCAGGACCTTGCGCTCAGCTTCGAAACTGCCGAACCGAGCATCCTTAAGGAGAAGCCACGCGATCCTAAGCAATCTATCTTCGACAAACGCCTCATTCGCGAAATTGCCATCTCTGGCGCTATTATCACTGGCGTTGTTTTTGCCTTTTATTGGTATTTGATACATGGCCTACAGATGGAAATCACGACCGCACGTGGCTATATTATGTGTCTAATGGTCTTCATTCAAAATATTCACGTCTTCAACTGTCGCAGCGAAAGTCGTTCTGCATTTTCAGTCCCGCTCAAGAATAATTGGTTTATCGCAATCGGTATTATATGTACGATTCTGTTGCAAATCGTCGTCATGAAAGTGCCAATATTTTCGAAATTCTTACAAACTGTCTCGATTCCGTTTTGGGCAATCATCTGGCTCTTTATTGTTGCTTCATCTATTCTAATATTGATGGAATTATATAAAAATATTGCTTCTCGTTTCAGAAAAGACTAAAGGGCCCCGAAGGGGCCCTTTGCGGGTATCGCATCACTTGTGTGAAATCTGGTAAACCAGATTGCCAATAAAGGCTACGATGCTGAGGATGACGAATAGCGGCGTGCCGATGCGGAATGCCCAGATTCCCAGGAAGTAGAGGATCTTGCACAGACCGTACCAAAACGTCCAATCGACCGGGAAAACGAACAGCATCAGCTTGAAGAAGGCGCCCACCAGCAAACCAATCGCTGCTACCACGAAGGCGGTAATCGCCCATCCCCACACTTTGTCGAACGGCTTATTGACCATATTTACACCCCCTTCTCCTTGAAGTAGAGAACTGCCGCAATGGCAAAAAGAATCAGCATGGCCGGGATTCCGATATAGAAAGCCGCCAGGGCAATAAGATGTAATATTCCGATTAATACGCCAAGAATACCGCCGACTAGGAAAAGAACGATGCGGAACAGGATGGCGACCAGGATGCCTACCAAACCAATTTTGCCCGCGAGAATTGCGTAGTCGTAAAAGCTTTTATAATCCATAACACCACCCCTCTCGAAAACAAGCCTAAAACTACATATATAATTATATCACAAAACGCATTAAAAGTCAATTTGAGGTAAAATAAAAAGAAAAGTGGAGAAGAAATGGCAGAACTACGATGTCCAAAATGTGGCAAGACTTTCAAAGTTGACGATGACAGCTACGCAGATATTTTAAACCAAGTGCGCACGCACGAATTTAATGACGAAGTCGAAAAACAAGTTGCGGCAGCGCTCGAAAAGGCCGACTCTGCTAATGAGCTCGAACTCGAAAAAGCCAAAAACGCTCAAACCAAAAAGATTGCCGAACTTGAAGCCAAAATTAAGCAGGCCGAAACCGACAAGGAACTTGCCATCACAAAAGCGCTCGCGCCAGTTGAGAAAGAACTTGAAACCGCTAAGGCTGACTTAAAGACCAAAACTTCCGAGGCGAAACTTCGCGAAGAATCGTTGGCGGCGCAAGTTAAACTCCGCGAAACGGCGCTAAAAACTCAATACGAAGGCGCCCTAAAGCTCAAAGACGAAGAAATAGATCGCCTCAAAGATCTCAAGTCTAAGCTCAGCACTAAGATGGTGGGCGAGACGCTCGAACAACATTG
>JAGCSL010000009.1 GCA_017964115.1 Candidatus Saccharimonadota bacterium | reverse complement strand
CCGCATTATGTAAGGCTTGCCGTGAAGCAGTAAAACAAATACATGTACCATTTCATGAAATTATTATCGATGGCACGATTAACTTTTTGCGCGACACTCCCCTGGCCTCGCATGTACAGGTTTTAACGAAAGCAGATTTATTAGTGCCAGAAGTATCGGCGGCATCAATTGTCGCAAAAGTTGCGCGTGACGAATACATGTATAAATTAGCGGAAAAATATCCCGGCTACGGCTTCGAAAAGCATGTCGGCTATGGCACGGCGGCTCATAAAAAAGCTTTGGAAGAACTAGGGGTTTGCCCAGAACATCGCAAGAGTTTTAAGCCGATTGCTGCATTATTAGGAATAGATCTTACACCGAAAAAATCGACACGCTCAACCAAAGCGCGCGGCGATAAAGGCGAAGATGCGGTCTGCAATTATCTAATTAAAAGTGGCCATGAAATTGTGGCTCGAAATTGGAAAAATAAGTTTTGCGAAATTGATATAGTTTCGAATTTTAATGGTGTGCTATGAATTTCGGAAGTAAAATATCGAAAAGCAGGTTCCGGACTGGATGCAATCGATAAAAAGAAGCTAGAAAAAATGCGCTTTGCGGCAGAGTTTTATTTAGCGAAAAATGGCGGTGGCGCTGCGATTTTGGCGGCGGCGGAAGTTTCAGGCGACAATTACGAAGTGACCGACTTTTTAGTTTTGCAATAAAAAGAGGGCCCCTCCCTGGCCCTCATAAACATACTCACTACTTGCTGCTAGGCTGTCAGCTCAGCGCGAACAAAATCCTCGTCAAGTAAACAGCTTCCGAACGGAATCGGGTTTCCGTCTTCGTCGTCTTCGATAGACTCCGCATGAATATTATAGAGATAATCAACAGCGTCATCGATGCCGATGAGACTATGCTTGACGCACTGTTTCATCATCTCGAGGAACATCTTGTCGCCCGTCTCCAGAGGCATCAGATCGTCGCCGTAATAAATCTCGTCAACGAGCTCCATGAGTTTTTTAGTGAGGCCCTCCCCATCCTCTGCAAACTCAACGATCAGCTCGAACTGCGCGATATACCAAGCAAAGATCTCGTAACGGCTATGGAAGTTAGAGCGGAGAGCCTTGATTTCGGCACTCAGCAATTCTTCCGACGTCAGGCCGTTCTTGAATAACTTTTCAATATTCTCGCGGACAAGATTATCGTCTTCTATCATGGCCGAGCAGATAATAGCCTTTGGATTTATACCATACTCAACAGTGAGTTCAAGAGTTAAGTCCGCCTTAGGGGCGACCAAATTCGGATCGGCTCCGTATATTAACAACTCTTCGGCTTCAAAACGATCCATATGCTCTGTGGTTTCTGCGATGAAATTCGGAGAAACTCCTTCCCGAATCTTCTTCGAGAAAGAGAAAAGATTCGGCGATGCTTTGACAATGGCGTCAGGGTGAACCCCCACTTCAATCAAGTCACGATAGCAGTATTCGAGGTTCTTACCCCTTAAGTACTCAACCGGATCATATTCAGGAACCAGCTCCATAATCAGAGCATACCTGCCAATGAAGTCATCAATTATCATGTGCTTGATAAGATCGGCAGGATCGAGCTTAGCGGCCTGAAAAGATTTAATCAACCTCACAATGTTCTGGCTGATAAAGCTGCTGATTTCCTCGGGTGTTTCCGTAGTATCGCTAATAACCCTAAAGTAATATTCCATTAACAGATTCATATTCCCCTCCATCTGTTCATATAACAACGACCGCGTGAGCGGTAAGGTAGGCAAGCAAAAATTCGCGATTAGTATTCTTCTTCATCATCATAATCATGAAACTCATATTCATCGTCATAATCATCCGGAAAATATAACTCACGAATCGTCTCAACTTCTTCTACGTACGGAGTGTAGCCCTCGTACAGCTCTAAGTCTGCATCTACATCATTCCTATGCCGATAACTAAATAGATACTCTGCACAGGTGGAACCATCCATCTGGAGTAAATCCTTTGCTCGATGGAGAGAGCTGAGTATTAAATACTCTTCCGCGTCTTCATCCAGGCCGGCGCTCAGAATTAAATCAGCGCAGAACCGGTATGGGGACGTTTTCAGGTACCGTTCTTTTTCTTCCGGGCGTACCAAATCGCTCATGCTATTGATATATCCGTTGATGATATCCCTTTTCTCTTCCGGCATCTTATCTTTTATGGTTCTTTTCTCGTAGTCGAGCAGGACTTCAAGATTCATGCCGTTCTTGACGAGCTTTGCAATGGCATTCCGCAAAAGCCCTTCTTTTTTCAGTGCAAAAATGAAACCGATAAATTCGCGCGAATGAGCGCCAAAATCGATCATCCTTTCGATACTGCAAGAAATCTCAGTTTCCGCGGTCGGAGTAGAAGTTTGTGCCTGAGAAGCATCAGCAATGTAAATAAACAGATTCATATTCTTTCCCCCATCTGTTCACACGAAAAAGACCGCATAAGCGGTAAGTAGCAAGTTAAGGATCTATAGAAAACGTCGGTCGAAATGAACCAACGGAATTATCTTAGTGATTATAGCATACTTTTTGATTTTTGTCAATGGTAATGGGGGGCGCTAGTGATCTTCTAGGCCGACCGTAGGCTCGTCCGGACAGAGGGCGAGGACTTTTTGCATGGCGGATTTTTCGGCCGGGGTGACCCAGAGATGATATTTATATTTGACGGAGATTTGGCGAGCGACATACTGACAACGAAAAGCCTCATTCGGAGGGAGCCATTGATCGGCAGCGCTACCGGATTTATCTTGGTTGGCCTGCCCTTCTACGGCGAGAAGGTTGAGTGGATCTTGGCTAAGCTCGTAGCGGGTGTTGGAATCGAGTTTGTAAGCTCCAGTAGCCCAGGCATTGCTAAGCGCTACGACGTGGTCGATTTGAACCGCCGCAGAAGTGTTTTCGCCTCTGATAAACTCGATGGTTTGACCAGTATAGGGGTCTTCAAGAGTACCAGATTGAACTTTACAGCCTATTAGAACTGTATTTTTAAGATCACGATTAAGGATTACCTCGCGCGTATTGCAGCCGTGAGCATCGAGGCCCCAACTGTCATAAAATAGCTTGCGATAATATGGTTCAGAGGTGTTTTTCTCTTGGACGGCGAGATTTTCAAGCACATCCTTAGCCTTGGTTGAGTCGGCTTTGGTTTGCTCGGCTTTGAGGATAATCTGATCTGGTTCTTTAAGATCAGGATTAAGTAAAGCCTCAAATTCATAAGAGTTTGGATTTAAGATTAAATAAGCACAAAAAGCCCCTATCGCAAGGAGCACAGCGATAATTCGCCGGGTGCGATAGGAGATTTTCTTAGCCATATTAATAGTTTTCGGCCTGGATTTCGAAGTAAGCCTGAGGATGTTTGCAGACTGGACATTCTTCTGGGGCGCTGTCGCCAATGTGAATATAGCCACAGTTGCGGCACTTCCAGACTGTTACGCCGTCACCCTTAAAGACGATGCCTTTTTCGAGGTTATCGAGCAGCTTGCGGTAACGTTTCTCATGTTCAGCCTCGATTTTGCCAACTTCTTCGAACAATTTGGCGATTTCTTCAAAACCTTCTTCGCGAGCTTCGGCAGCAAATTTGACGTACATTTCGGTTTCTTCGTACTCTTCGCCAGCGATAGCATCCTTTAAGTTCTCTTTCGTATCTGGAACGCCACCGTCATGCAAGATTTTATACCAAATCTTGGCATGTTCTTTTTCGTTATCGGAAGTTTCGGTAAAAATGGCAGCGATCTGTTCGTAGCCTTCTTTTTTGGCCTTGCTAGCATAAAATTGGTATTTGACGCGCGCTTGCGATTCACCCGCAAAGGCGGCGTTGAGATTCTTTTCGGTTTTAGTACCTTTAATTTCTGCCATATTTCCTCCTTAGTTAATATCTATTTTAACAGAGATTAGCATGCAGCGGAAAGCATAAGTAAAAAGCCCCGGACGGGGGTCCGAGGCTTTACTGTTGGTGGGCAGATGTTGCGATGGCGACTAGCGCTGCAGCCACTTCTCGTGAAGATGTTCGAACTGGGTGATTCTGTCCTCAAGATAGTTGTAGGCGAGGAGCAGATTTTCGTAGGTGGGGTCGAAACGGTAGTCTTCGCCCCATCCTTCTTCGATGGGACAATACTTCAGCACACTTTCGTCGCCGTAGAATCCCTCACGCTGACCAGCGCGCACGTAGCGCATCCAGAACGCCATGTGGTTAAGCTTGAACTTAACCCCTGGCCGCATGGCCTCAAAGTAATCGTCGATGGACATGTTGTTCAGATAGGCATTCACGCGCTCGCAGGTCTCGAACAAGCCGTTAGCATAAGCTCCCACAACGGGAAGCTCCGCCTCGCCGAGCGTGAAGAACTCTTCTTCGGTGCGATTCGGGAACGCGGGGTCGTGCATCCAAACATAGTAACCTGCAGTGACAACTGGGCCGAGCGCAGAGAGAGGTTCGATAACGATCCTCTGCTCAAAGTTATAGCCGTAGTAGTAGAAATCGCAAAGATGAGACATGGTGTCTCCCTTCTGCCATGGGAAGGTACGCTTTTGACCCACCCCAAAACCAATAGTATGGTGATTATATCAACTTCTCGGCTTTTTTGCGAGCTTTAGCGCTTTGCTTACGCTCTTTTTTGATGAGTTTTCTTGCAATTCTCTGTTCTTTGAGCCAATTTTGGAGACGCAAATATTCTTCGTAGTGATTCGACATCAGTTTTCCGCGCTTAAAAAGACCCTTAACTTCACTACGCATGAACCAAGTCGCAAATTGCACTTCCCCTTTTTGAAACTTCATTTTTGAAAGCGGAATATTAGCCTTGAGATAATAATCGTCGAAAAAAACCTGCTCTTCGTCAGAGCGGCCAGAATAAAAAAGCTTCAAATCAACTGGATTCACTTCAATTCCGAGTTCTTCGCGAATTTCCGTCACTATACCCTGCAGGCTAGTTTGGCCAGCTTTAGGATGACCGCCGGTGGTGCCATATAAACCGTTGCGCTGTTTGGCGCGCTTCTGAATTAAATAATGTCCACTGGAATTCACGATGAATACCATTACAACTAATACGTAGTAGCCCTCAGGAATTGGATCGCCAACGGTGATGGTTTTGCCGGTCAATTTGCGGTTTTGGTCGTAGAGGTCGCGTTGTTCGGTCGTTTGCTTACTCATATCCCTATTTTAAGAGAAAAAGCAAGATATGACAAAAACGTATATAATAGTAAGTAATGAAAAAGCTTATACTTTTGGTCATATGTCTTTGCCTATCGGTAATTGGGTTTTCTTCGGGCAGCATTGTTCATGCTGAAACAAAACCATATGAAGCCCAGGACGCTTGTGGCATTGCAGGTTTCGATGATCCCTTGATTTGCGGTACAGGAGAAAGCAATGAGGAAAAAGAGTTACAGAAACGCGTAAAGAGTATGCTTGAAACCGTCTATATGTGGATTGGTATTATTGCCGTAATAGTAATAGTAATTGGTGGTATCCGCTATATG
>JAGCSL010000001.1 GCA_017964115.1 Candidatus Saccharimonadota bacterium | reverse complement strand
ATCTTACCCAGAAGCCAAACTACTGCTCGCCTTGATTCCGCAAAATGTCGCCACGGCGCCAATGAGCTATATCGCACCAGCGCCAGCGCCAACGTTAGCACCAAAACCAGCATCAAAACCAGCGCCAAAACCAGCGCCAAAACCAAAATCCGAGCCGAAACCGGCGACACTAAAAGCGGAACCCGCCCCGTCCAAGCCCACGCCACAGAGCACCGTTCCTGCGCCAGAACCAAGCGCAGACGATGCAGAAATCTGGAATAGCATCCTCGTCCATGCGCAAGAAAACATTCCTGGCATTTATAAATACCTACAAGATTCCGACTATGTATTTGACGGCGACACACTTACAATTTACGCCAGACGCAAATTCAACAAGACTCAACTCGACAAGAAAGTGCCTATGATTGCTGAATTTCTAAAAGGGAAATACACTATAGAAGTAAGCGCCGAAACGCTCGCTAAAGATGCCGAAATGGCAGCCATCGCCGAGCTGATGGGCGGAGGAGAGGAGGTACAAATCGATGCCGACGAGTAGTCCCAAAAATACGGCCGAACGTATTCCGCCGCAAAATCTTGATGCCGAAAAATCTCTGCTCGGCGCAATTTTGATCTCTGAAGAATCCCTACCCGATGTAACCGAAATTCTTAAGCCACAGGATTTTTACGACGAGCGCCATCAACACATCTACAGCGCAATGTGGAATCTTTACGAGCGCCATCAGCCAGTTGATCTTTTGACCGTGCGCGATGAACTCAAAAAGAAAAAACTTACCGAAAAAGCCGGCGGCTCCGCCTATTTATCCGAACTTGCCAGCTTCGTCCCGACCGCCGCACATGCCAAAGCTTACGCCGAAATCGTCAATAAAGCCGCCGTACGTCGCCGTCTTATTTCCGCCGCCGCAAGTATCACTGAAAACGCCTACAATGAGGATTCCGAAACACTCGAATTACTTGGCGAGGCCGAACGCTCGCTCTTTGAAGTTTCCGAACAAAACATTCATAATGATTTAATTCCAATCTCCGACCTTCTTTCTGAAACTTTTGATCTACTCGAAAACTTACATGAAAACAAGGGCAGTATAGCTGGCTACAAAACAGGCTATCCAGATCTTGATCGCGTCACTGCCGGCTTTCACAAATCCGACTTGATTATTCTGGCCGCTCGTCCAGCCATGGGTAAAACCGCGCTAGCACTCAACTTCGCTAGTAATGTTGCACGTATTAATAATAAGGCCGTGTTAATGTTCTCGCTCGAGATGGGCAAACAGCAGCTTATCAATCGTATGCTTTCCGACGCGTCTGGCATTGAATCGTTTAAACTCGAGACCGGTAACTTTTCTGGCGACGATTTTTCGCAAATCTCCGAAGCAATGGCTGAACTTTCCGAATTACCAATTCTGATTGATGACACGCCCGGTCTTACGGTTATGGAAATGCGCACTAAAGCACGTCGCGCCGCCCACGAAAACGACATTGGTCTAATTATCGTCGACTACCTCCAGCTCATGTCTGGTTCATCCAAGCGCGCAATGGACAACCGTGTTCAAGAAATCTCTGAAATTTCTCGCGGCCTCAAGTTAATCGCTCGCGAATTAAATGTTCCAGTTATTGCGTTGTCGCAGCTCTCCCGTACCGTCGAATCGCGTAGTCCACAAATCCCAATGCTCTCCGACTTACGTGAATCCGGCTCCATCGAGCAGGATGCCGACATCGTGATGTTCCTTTATCGTGAAGACTATTACAACCCCGAGACCGAACGCCAGAATATTACCGATTTAATTCTAGCCAAGCATCGTCGTGGCGCCACTGGTTCCATTGAACTCTACTTCGACAAAGCTCGCGTCCGCTTTATGTCACTCGACAGTAAGCATGAGTAGTTTGCTTGCATCCGTCGGCGCGCCCATGATAAAATTAGCATAGTGAAAAAGCTCAAAGGAATACCTTTTTTATACCGTTATCGCTTTATTCTAGGCTACTTAGTGTTAATGCTGGTATTCTTTGGTTTGCTCAGTTTTTTGCCAATGATAGCGCCAGGCGGCGTTAGCTCCGAAGAGATGACTTCGGTAGTCGAATCGCAAAAAATTGACCATAATTTTATCGCTAATGGGCAAGTACTAGATTTACCATATCGTCTGATCCAAAAAGCCAGCACCAGCTTCTTCGGTATTACACTTTATTCCATCAAACTACCTTCGATTATTATCGCCGTCTTGACCGGCCTATTCTTGATTCTTTTACTAAACCGGTGGTTCAAGTCTGACGTAGCCATCGTTGGCTCCATCCTTACGACTCTATCCGTAGCATTCTTATTCCTAGCTGGTTTTGGTACACCAAACATCATGTATGTCTTCTGGTTAGCCGTCATCCTCTGGCTCGGTTCTAAAATCGTCGGCAACAAAAACACGCACCCGATGCTCGTGATTTCATTTGCTTTTTGCGTGGCATTATCCCTGTATACGCCACATCTAATCTATATTGCACTCGGCATCGCCTTTGCTGGCATTACACATCCGCATTTACGCCATTCGCTCAAACAGCTCAAAATCTATCAGCTCATTATCAGCGTTGCGGTGTTTATTTTAACGCTCACACCACTCGTACTCGGCTGTATCTTTAATACTTCCACCCTTACCAAACTAATCTTTACCGAAAATATCGGCACTTTTATAACAAATATCGCCACCGCATTTGCGCCATTCTTTAGCTTTATTAGCGCCTACGACAGCGTATATCTAGCGCCGTTATTCGGTCTCGCAACTGTCGCACTAATTATTATTGGCGCGCTCGCTTCTATTGGTAAACTCTTCACTTCGCGCAATACTATCGTTAGTCTACTCATTATTTATGCTATCTTTGCGGCAGGCCTTAACCAAAATGCCGCCATTGCTATCGTAATTCCAATTTCTATCCTCACTACCGCCGGTATTGAGTCGATTATTCAAAAGTGGCACTCTCTGTTCCCAGAAAACCCATATGCACACATCTTAGGCACTTTGCCACTGGTTGTTGTAGTGGTATTTATTCTAATCGCCGACCTTTCACACTTTATTTTCGGCTATCATTACGCACCAGCCGTCGCGAATAACTTCAACAACGATATTACTTTAATCAGCGAAAACCTCAATAGTGGCACTATATTGATTATTCCAGAAGATCATGAAGATTACGACTTCTATAAATTACTCGAGAGAAACAACAGTATTACCATCATGCAAGATATCCCAAGTCGTAGCGAATTGCCTATCGCTTCGCTCGGCCAACCACTCAAAGACGAGAATTTGGAACTAAAACAGATTATAACATCGCCAAAGAAGTTAAATTCTGCTAGACTATACATATACGAAAAAGTTATTACTACTGAAAAACAAGGGAGTTAGATTATGGGTCAGACCATGGACCAAATGAAAATGATTAACCAATTGCGCAAAACGCAAAAGGAACTCAAGAACGAAATTGTCGAAGTCGAAGCTGGCGATGGCGCTGTCGTAATTCAAATTACTGGCGAGCTTAAGATTAAGAAAGTTGAACTCGACCCAGAAAAAATCGATCTCGATGATATTCACGAACTCGAACGCTGGATTGAAAATGCCATGCGCGACGGTTACGCAAAGGCACAGGAAATTGCAACCGACAAGATGAAGCCACTCATGGGCTCTCTTGGCAACTTTGGCATGTAATTATGCTTCCGAGCGCACTAAACGATTTAATTGACGCCCTCGGGCGCCTGCCCGGCGTTGGCTCACGTACCGCCGAACGCTATGCATACTTTTTGCTCAAATCCGACTCTAATGTGTCAGAAAAAATCGCCAGTGCGCTCGAGAATTTACATTCTGGCGTCAAGAGCTGTCCTGTTACTTTTGCCATTATGGACGCCTCCGAGGAAGTTTCGCCACTCTACGACGACCCTACGCGCGACAAGAGCGTAGTTTTAGTCGTCGAAGAGCCATTGGACATTTACGCGATCGAACACACCAAGGCCTTTACTGGCACCTATCATGTGCTCGGTGGCGCAATCTCGCCAATGGATGGCATTACTGCCGATAAGCTCCATATTAAGGAGCTGATCGAACGCGTCGAAAAAGATAACGTATCTGAAGTCATTATTGCCACCAATCCATCCGTAGAAGGGGAATCGACCGCCGTATTGCTTGAAAAACTCCTCCACGAAAAATATCCAGAACTCAAAATTACTCGTCTCGCACGCGGCCTACCACTCGGTGTCTCACTTGAATATGCCGACCAAATCACGCTTACTTCCGCACTGAATAACCGCACCAATATTTAGCTTATCCTTGACTATTCCGGCATGATATGGTATAATTAGAATATTGGGGGAGTTCTTCTCAATAATGTGGCTACTTTGTCTATCTCTCAAAAAGGGAAGGTGTAATATATAAATAGCATGACATGCCAAACCGATAATCGAAAGGAGGTGAGCCATGTCACCAGTAGTTGCAATCGTCATTCTTGTCTTCGTCGGCTCGCTTCTCGCGAGACTACTTACTGACGACGGATCCATCGGGATTAAAGATAAAAAGAAAGACAAGGAGGAACACGACAAAAAGGCTCCGCACTAGCGGAGCCTCACTTTTTTCTGGAGTCTCTAAATACCTGGCACTGGAAAAATCTCGGCAATCTGATGTACTTCTTCGCGAATTGCCGCCAACTCACTCGTAAATGCCGCCTCCGGCTGTCTGCCGCTATTGATTTCGACACAAATCTCCGCTAGGCGACGCATCCAGTTACCGATTTTGATCATTTCGCCGCGTCCCATACCGCGCGTAGTAATTGCGGCTGTACCTAGGCGAATGCCAGATGGCTTAAATGGCGGCAAAGTATCGTTCGGAATTGCATTTGCGTTTAAAGTTAAGCCAACTTTATCCATCAAAATTTCCATTATCTTGCCGTCAATGCCAAACGAGCCCATCATATCTACCAAGATCAGATGATTATCCGTACCGCCACCAACAATCTTGAATCCATGCGTAATTAGCGTATCGGATAAAACCTTAGCGTTACTTACGACATCGCGTGCATAATTCTGGAAGGAAACCTGTTCCGCCTCATAGAATGCTACCGCTTTTGCGGCTATCATATGCATTAATGGGCCACCTTGCGTACCAGGGAAAACTGAACGGTCAATCAAGGTTGGGATGTTCTCGATGGTATGTTCTGGCTTTTTGAGCGGATTACCGACTTTGCCACGACTCAATATCAAGCCGCCACGTGGACCACGCAAAGTCTTATGCGTAGTCGTAGTCATAACATGAAAACCATGATCGAGCGGATTTGGATGCACGCCACCGGCAATCAAGCCAGCCACATGCGCCATATCTGCCATCAATAGACAGCCAGGGATATCTTGCGCAATCTTGGCAACACGTTCGAAATCCGGAATCTTAGAAAAAGCCGAATAGCCGACAAGAATAATCTTTGGTTGGTGCTGAATTGCCAACTTTGCCATCTCGTCATAGTCGATATCGCCAGTTTCTGGATTTGTGCCATAAGCCACAAAGTTATAAATTTTGGCACTTTGCGTAACCGGAGAGCCATGTGTGAGATGACCGCCGTGACCAAGGTTCATGCCCAAAACCGTATCGCCCGGTTCGAGCCAGGCATTATAAACGGCGTTGTTAGCCTGTGCGCCCGAATGCGGCTGCACATTCGCGTGATCTGCATGGAACAAACGACGCGCACGTGCAATCGCGAGACGCTCGACCTTATCGGTATTTTGCTGGCCACCATAATAGCGGTGATTTTCCGGCGCAACCGCCAAGACATCATCATCGGAGCCATCCAAATTCTCAAAGCCTGGATAGCCTTCGGAATACTTATTTGTAAATACCGAGCCCATCGCCTCGAGCACTTCACGCGAGACATAGTTTTCACTCGGAATCAGCTCCAGACCTTCACGCTGGCGCTGTTTTTCCGCTTCGATTAAATCGAAAATTTTATTATCTTTCATCAGAAAAAACTCCTTTCCTTTGTATTTGCACCATTGTGAAGATTACCTAAACCATATTTATACGCTCCAAATGAGCTACTGTACTTTTCAAAAATAATACCCCCCTTCATATACAGTATAATTCATTATCCAACGGATTTCTAATCTTAATCAAGCAGAAGTATTATGGTAAAATAAAAATATAGTAAACGAGTGAGAAAAAATGCAAATCTTTGTTGATGGTTATGCCGAGAAGCAAGTCGCGCCAGACCAAATTATTGCCAGTGCCAGTTTTCATGCGCACGCTAATGATTATAACGAGGCCATGCAACGTGGCGTCGAAAAAGTAAAAAACTTCATCGAATATATCGAGAACGAAAGCGATTTTGAAGCCAAAGATTTCAAAACCTACGCATATAACATTAGCGAGCATTTCCACACCAACCGTATTGAGGCAAAGACCGAAGAAGACCTCGAGAAGAATCTCACTCGCCGCGTTTCGGACGGCTTCTTCTTTGAGCAAAGATTACAGATCATTTTCGATTACAACAAAGAACGCCTCGCAAGGCTACTCGCTCTCACCTCAAATAGCGACAGCTTCCCACATCTTCATATTGAATTTACACTGAAAGATTACCGCGAGCATCAGCGCACACTACTCGCCGACGCTTATGCCGATGCGCGCAGCAAAGCCAGCGCGCTCGTTACTGCTTCCGAAAAACACCTCCGCGATTGCGTTCGTGTTGAAATTGACGGACATCATCATACCACGTCCTACGAAGGTGATTTCGCTCTGGCAAAAATGAGCGCCGTACGTGGGAGCGAGGCAGATATCCAAGAGCAAATCAAAGCTATCGACGAAACTTTCCGCCCAGACGATATTACCGTCAGCAAAAGTATCAGTTGCGTCTGGGAAACCAGCGACTAGATGATTTCCGAAAAAACAGGGCGCCTCACGGTGCCTTGTTTTTTATTAATTTTATGTTAGAATATAATCACAAAATCTTGAAAGGGGGTGCCCAAAATGGCAGAGATCGCTCTT